>CANQRA010000006.1 GCA_947626125.1 uncultured Bacilli bacterium | reverse complement strand
GGGCCTGGGGGGACTTGAACCTCCGACCTCACGCTTATCAGGCGTGCGCTCTAACCAGCTGAGCTACAAGCCCATTAAATTTAATCACATGTACTTGTTAAGTATATAATAAGTTTTCTAAAAATGCAAGATATTTTTGGGTAAAATGTTGAAAAAATGTTAAATTTAGCCTACATAAGTGGTAAATGCAGGTTCCTAGTGTTTGTTTTCTTGGAATGTGATATAATGATAGAGAGGTGGATAATGAAACGTTTTCTATTATGTTTATTAGTTTTGCTCTTGATTGGGACAGGTGTTTATTTTTATTTTGTTTTTAGTGGACGTCAAGAAGAAAAAAAGCTCGAGGAAATTAAAGAGGGTTGGTATGTCGAAATCACTTATAAAACCCCCATTAATGTACGCGAAACTCCATCAAGTGATGCCAAATCGCTAGGAAAAGTTCAACAAGGGGAGTCATATAAAGTATATGAAGTAGACACCGAAAGTAGTAATACATATTTTTGGTATAAAATAGACTTTAATGGTAAAGAAGGGTGGATTGCTTCAGGTAAGAAAAATCCGTGGGTTAAAGACCATAATAATCCCGAGGATATAATGACACCCCAAATAAAATTTGAAGATGATGAAGTATACTTTAGAACCATTGATGATATTAATTACAAACATTTGACGGTTGTTGAAGACAAAGATGATTATGTAATTACCCATACTGTTTATCATGAAGTAGATAAAATAAGAGAAATTGACCAATATTGGATATTATATACGATTACTGATGGGGTAGGAAAAAGTTCTAGCAAAATGCAAAAAATAATTTTTGATGTTAAACCTGATGAAGACCGTGTCACCGATTTTCAATTGTACAAGCGTTAAGCGGAGGAAAAATGCAAATGTTATGGTTGCATTTTTTTCTTTGTTAAGTTATAATTGAATTGTTCCGTAAAAAAGATGTCTCCTTAGCTCAGTTGGTAGAGCAACCGACTCTTAATCGGTGGGTCTAGGGTTCAAATCCCTAAGGGGACACCAATTAACAATCGAAACAATTTCCTTTTCAAAAGAAAATTGTTTTTTTCTGCTTCATTTTGTAAAAAATTCTTTTTTTTTCTAAGTTTTTAAGATATAATCAGGGTATGAACATTTTAGAAGGAAAAATCAAGAGTACAATTTATTACAATGAAGCAAATAGTTATCTAGTTGCCCTTTTTCGGGTTACTAAAGTAGCTGATGACCAAAACAAAGAGTATTTAAAAAAGACGATTACCATCACGGGTAATATGTTGGATTTAAAACTGGAAACGCCTGTAAAATTAAGTGGCGATTTTACTTTCCATGAACGCTTTGGCAATCAATTTAATTTTCAAAATTATGAGTTTATTACTCCTTCCGAAAATGAAGATATAATTGAGTTTTTAAGCAGTTCTTTCATTAAAGGATGTGGCCAAAAAACAGCTGAGAAAATCGTGGAAGTGTATGGCAAAGATACGCTAGATATTATTAAAAAGAATAAATTTGCCCTCGATAATATTGAAGGCATGAATGAAAATAAAAGAGATAAAATATATAACTCTTTAATGAATTATACAAAAAGTTCCGACATGATTTTAAAATTAAAGAGTTTAGGCTTTTCCATGGAAGAAGCAGGAAAAATATATATAAAATATAAAGATAGATTAGAAGATATCTTAGATAATAATCTTTATTTACTTAATGATGTTATTGAATTTAATCGCTTAGATGCTATCTTTTTAAATAATTTTCAAGACGCGCATGATAAAAGAAGAATTAAAGCTTGTCTTTTAGAAGTTATGAAAGCAATCTCTTTAAATACAGGTGATATTTACTATTATGAAAGCGATGTTTTTACTTATTTAGAAAGATTATTTAAAATTAATATCGATTATGAATTATTTAAAGAATTACTACAAGAATTAGAACAAGAATTATTTATTGTCATAAGTGATGATAAGATTTATTTGCAAGAGTATTATGAATCTGAAATTACTATTGCCGAAAATTTAAACGCCATAAGCGCTAAAAATATTACTAAATATATTTATGATGAAAAAATTCAAAAATTAGAAAAAGAATTAAATATTACTTATAATGATGACCAAATTAAAGCTATTAATGGGGCTTTAAATAATAATATCACAATCATATCTGGGGGACCTGGGACAGGTAAAACGACAATTATTAATGCTATTGTAAAATTATATATAGATGCTTATAAATTATCTAGGGAGAGCATCTTCGATAACATTGCTCTTTTAGCCCCAACGGGAAGGGCTGCCAAAAAAATGAGTTTATCTACAGGACTTCCAGCTTCAACTATTCATCGTTTTTTAAAATGGAATAAAGAGACAAATAGTTTTGGTGTTAATGAAAATAATAAAAACTATCAAAGGCTAATTATCGTTGATGAAGTTAGTATGATTGATTCATCTTTATTTGCCTCCCTTTTAAAAGGCATTCATAGTTATGTTAAACTTATTTTAGTAGGAGATGCCAACCAATTACCTTCTGTTGCTCCCGGATTAGTGTTAAATGATTTAATATCTTCGGACTTATTTAACTTTATTCCTTTAAATTATATTTATCGGCAAAGTGAAAACTCTTATATTCCTTATCTAGCTAGAGAAATTAAAAATAAAGATTTAAGTGAAGAATTTTTAAGCAAGAAAGATGATTATAACTTCTTAAATATCGAAAGTAAAAACATTTTACCAACGATTAAATCTATCATTGAAAAAGGATTAGCTAAGGGTTATAATGAAAACAATTTACAAGTCTTAGCCCCTATGTACAAAGGAGAAAATGGCATTATTAATTTAAATAAAATGTTGTGTGCTTTATTTAATCCGGAAGCTGGGCAAAGAAAAATAGTTTATGGCGATTTAACTTATAAAATAGGGGATAAAGTTATTCAATTAGTTAATGATGCTGATAATAATGTTTTTAATGGCGACATTGGTTTTATTCAAAATATTGAAATGAGAAATAGTCCTTATAAAAAAGAAATTATCACTATTGATTTTGATGGTAATATCGTTTTATATAATAAGAAAGATTTAAAAAATATTCGTCATGCTTATGCCATGACTATTCATAAAAGCCAGGGTAGTGAATTTGACCACATTATTATGCCTATCACTTATCAATATGGAAGCATGTTATATAATAAAATACTATATACGGGCGTAAGTAGAGCCAAGAAAAGTCTAATTATAGTTGGAGACCCTCAAGCATTCTATCGTGGGGTCATGAATGATTATGGTGAGGTTAGAAAAACAACTTTAAAAGACCGCTTATTAGAAGAATTTATACATAATAACAATAAATAAGACCATAATAATAGTACGAGGTGACATTATTTTGAAAAAATTAGAAATGTTAGGTTGTATGATGATGGCTAGTGCAATTGGGGTAGGGACTTATGTTTTAATGAATAAGAATACTAAAGCCAAAGCAGATAAACTTCTTAATAATATACTGGATAAAGCTAATGAAATGACGAAGTAAAAATAGTACACAAAATACCGTGTACTTTTTTGTTTCTAATTGTAATTTTCCAAAATTATAGTATACTTAAAGTAGGAAGTGATAAATTTGAAAAGTATAGATGATAAAAACAATAATAAAACCATTAATAAAGAAGAAGTTCTCGATAAAAAAAATCTTAATGAAGTTATTGGTTTATCAAAGAAAATTTTAAAACTCTTATATATTGTCTTCATTGCCATGCTTATTTTAGGTGGCATTATTGCTTGTAAAGTATTATCAATCTATGTATTTATTATTGATATTTTAAAAGTAATTAGCCCTTTCTTTATTGGTTTTGTGTTAGCTTGGCTTCTAAGACCATTAGTTAAAAAAATCGATAGCAAAATTCATAACAATACTTTATCATCAGTGCTTTTATTTGCCGCCTTTGTTCTCATTATTTTTATTATTCTTTATATTTTTATACCAACCTTCTATAACGAAGTAAATGAATTAGTTGGTATGTTTCCAAGCCTCCTTGAGAAAGTAACTAGTAAAATCAATGAAGTATTTACTAATCTGCAAGATAGTGGTCTCAATTTAGGCGATTTTAAAGAAAAAATCTTGACAACTTTAACTAGTTATAGTATTGAAATAGCTAGTGATTTACCAAATAATGTTATTAGTTTTGTGATTGCTTTATTTAATGGCATTGGGACTGTCGGTATGGGTCTTATCATTGGTCTATACTTACTTATTGATTATGACAATGTAGCTATGCATTTTAAAAAATTATTTCCACCTAAGGTTCAAAATGACCTTAATTACTTAACAACCAGAATTAGTGTGGAAGTAAGAAAATGTGTTAATGGAACTTTCTTAGTCGCTTTGATGGTTCTCATATGTGATTCCATTGGCTTTGCTTTAGTTGGTCTAAGAGCTCCTCTTTTATTCGGCGTTATCTGTGGGATTACGGATTTAATTCCGTTTATTGGGCCATATATAGGTGGAGCTACCGCGGTAATTGTTGGTTTAACTCAAGACCCTTTAATAGGAATAGGTACTCTTATTATTTGTGTTATTGTTCAAATTATTGAAAATTATATTTTACAACCGATTGTTATGAGTAAAGCTAGTCAAACTCACCCTGTTTTAATAATTATTGCTCTTTTAGTCTTTGGTCATTTCTTTGGCATTCTTGGCATGATTTTAGCCGCCCCAATCTTAACTCTTTTAAGAGTAATATTAGATTTTGTTAAAGAAAAAATAAATAATTAAAAAAGGGTTTTAAATTAAGCCAAAATATGGTATATTAATTAAGTAATCGATGAAAAAAGAGGTATTTAAATGTTTTTTAAAGAGAGTTAGTGGAAGGTGAAAACTAATAAAAGCATTTATCTATTGCTACTTTGGGAGATTAATCGGATAAAACCGTTATGTTATTTAAGTTAAATAAAGGATGGTACCGTCATTTTGACTCCTTGGCATCATCCTTTTTATTTTTGAAAAGAAAGGTGAGGAAAATGAGAATATTTTTAGTTGCGGGTAAAGCAGAAAGCGGTAAAAGTGAGGTGGCTAGACTTATTAAAGAATACTATATCTATAAGCTAGAGAAGTGTGTAGTAACGGAGTATAGTAAAACTTTAAAAAGACTAGCCCAAGAACTATCGGATTGGGATGGTAATGATAATGCCAAGCCAAGAAGTTTTTTACAAAAATTGGGGGATGAAATCAGAGCCATGGATGAGAAGTTTTTTGTTAAGGACATGCTAGAGAACTTAAAAGTTTATGAAAAGTATGTCAATAATGTAGTTATAAGTGGCGTAAGATACCCCATTGAGATTGAAGAAATTAAATTAAATTATGATAACGTTTATGCGATATGTGTCGAAAATCAATTTAGCAAGAGTTCTCTTACTTTAGAAGAACAAATGCATAAGTCCGAGACAGCACTTGATAATTATCAAGAATTTGATTATATAATCGCGAATGATGAAAAAGAAAGTTTAAAAGATAAAGTCTTTAAATTCTTAGAGGGAATAGAATAATGAAAGCTAATGAATTAAGAGAAAAATATTTAAGTTTTTTTGAAAGTCATGGACATACAAGAATATCATCTTCATCTATTGTGCCGGAAAATGACCCTACAGTTTTATTTACCACCGCGGGTATGCATCCTTTAGTTCCTTATTTACTGGGGGAACACCATCCGGCTGGGAAAAGACTTACAGATGTCCAAAAGTGTATTCGGACTAGTGATATTGATGAAGTCGGCGATGCTTCCCATTTAACATTTTTTGAAATGCTTGGTAATTGGAGCTTAGGTGATTATTTTAAAGAAGAGGCCATTAAATTTAGTTATGAATTTTTAACTAGTCCTAAGTATTTAAATATTCCGAAAGACAAATTATACTTTACTGTTTTTGCCGGCGATAATGAAGCCCCTAAAGATAATGAAAGTTATAATATATGGCGAAGTTTAGGTGTAGAGGAGAGCCATTTATTCTTTTTACCGAAAGAAAATAATTTCTGGATTCTAGGTAGTGGGGTAGGTCCATGTGGTCCTGATACGGAAATGTTTTACGATACAGGTAAACCTGCTTGTGGTAAAGATTGTAGTCCTGCTTGTGACTGTGGTAAATACTTAGAGATTTGGAATGACGTTTTCATGGAATTTTATAAAGATGAAAATGGTAAACTTAGTAAACTTTCCCAACAAAATGTTGATACAGGCATGGGCTTAGAAAGAACAATCACCGTTTTAAATGGTTATGAAAGTGTTTATGATACCGAAATTTTTGCTGGGGTTAAAGAAAAACTTGAAGAATTATCACATTTAAAATATGAAGATAATAAAAAATCTTTTCGGATTATTATGGACCATATGCGGACAAGTACCTTTATTTTAGCCGATGACCATGGAATAACCCCATCCAATGTTGGGGCAGGATATGTCTTACGCCGCTTACTTAGAAGAACTATTAGACATTTAAAAAAATTAAATATCGAAGAAAATGTTTTAGGCACTCTTGCTAAAATATATATTGAAGAATACCAAAATATTTATGATGAGTTAAAAAGAAATGAAGAGATTGTCTTAAATGAGTTAACCAAAGAATATAATAAATTTAGTCGAACCTTAAAAGATGGTGAAAGATTATTTTATAAGACAATCAAACATTTAGAAAATAACATTTTAAGTGGTAATGATGCCTTTAAATTATTTGATACCTTTGGCTTTCCTATTGAAATGACTTTAGAACTTGCGCACGAGAATAATTTAGAAGTAGATATGGATGGCTTTAATGAAGCTTTTAAACTTCATCAAGAAAAATCAAGAACTATCGATGCTGGTTCTTTTAAAGGAGGACTTGCCGATACTTCCGAGGCTTCCATTAAGTATCACACTCTAGCCCATTTACTACTCGCTACTTTACAAGAAATATATGGTAAAGAAGTATACCAAAAAGGTTGTAATATCACAAGTGAAAGAATACGTTTTGATTTTAATCTTGACCATAAATTAAGCGAAGAAGAGAAGATGAAAATTGAGGCCCGTGTTAATGAAATGATTCAAACGAATACCCCCGTTACTTTTGCGGAGATGCCTTATGAAAAAGCGAAAGAAGAGGGTGCTCATGGAACTTTTGAAAATAAATATGGCGAAATGGTTAAAGTATATACCATTGGTAATTTATCAAAAGAAATATGTGGAGGACCTCATGTCACTAATACAGGCGTTTTAGGGCATTTTAAAATAATTAAAGAAGAATCATCTAGCGCGGGAGTAAGAAGAATAAAAGGAATTTTAGAAGAATGAGAATGAATAACTCATTCTTTTTTACAATATTAATTAAATAATTAGCCATAATAATAAAGGTGAAGAAGATGAAGAATAAAAGCCTATGGCTAGATGGCTATGTGAATGCTAATTATACTCGTTTGCAAGAGGACATAACATGTGATGTTTTAATTATTGGGGGAGGTATTACGGGTTTATCAATCCTTTATAATTTAAAAGATACCAATTTAAATATTGTTTTGGTGGAAAGTGATTTAATTGGTCATGCTACCACTGGACACACAACAGGTAAAATAAATTATCTACAAGAACATGTATATAGTGACATTCAAAATAAGTATGGTTTTAATACGGCCAAATTATATTATGATTCCCAAATTGAGGCAATTGAGCATCTTATTAATATTATTAAAAAAGAACATATTGCCTGTGATTTAGAACAGGTAACTTCCTTTGTTTATACTAATAAAGATGAAGAAATAGAAAAATTAAAATATGAAAGTACGCTTTTAAAAAGATTTGGAGCACCTGTAAAGGAAGACGAAAAGAATCATCCCTTTATTAATAGTAAATATGCTCTTAGTGTTTCTAATACTTATGTTTTTCATCCTCTTAAATATTTAAATGCTCTAAAACAAATATGTTTAAAAAAGGGAAAACCCATTTATGAAAAAACACCTATTATAGATATTCAAAAAAATAATAATGAATATTTATGTTTTACCCAAGAAAATCAAATAAGAACCAAAAAAATCATTTTAGCTTGTCATTATCCATATTTTTTATTCCCTTATTTTTTACCTCTTCGCACAAGTATTGAAAAGTCTTATATTGCCGTATCTCCAGCTTTAAATAAAAAAGAAACTTTTATTAATTGTTCTAAGCCTATTGTATCTTTAAGATATTATCAAAATAATTTAATATACTTAACTAATACTTCCCAGAGCTGTGATAATTTAAATGAAGAAGAAAATTATCAAAAGCTAGTAAAACAAATGCAAAATCTTAATTTAGATGTTACTTATCTTTGGAAAAATGATGACCTTTTAACGGTTGATAAAATTCCGTATATTGGTTATATTAAAAAGAATGATAAGAGTATATTAATGGCAACGGGTTATAATACATGGGGTATCTCTAATTCTTCTTTAGCGGGTTTAGTCATCAGTGATTTAATCCAAGGAAAAGAAATAAATATGAAAATTTAGTTACGCCTAAAAGAGTAATCAAATTGCAAAATATTAAAGAATTAGCTAAAAATTCTTGGTATAGCTTCAAAGGTTATGTAAAAGGTTATACCAAAAAAGAGCCAGAAAATAAGTTTTGCCCTCACATGGGATGTAAATTAATTTATAATGAGGTAGATAACACCTGGGATTGTCCATGTCATGCCTCAAGATTTACTAAGGAAGGTAAGTGTATTAAAGCTCCTAGTATTAAAGATATAAATTAAAAAAGCTCATGTTGAGCCTTCCTAATATAAAGTAAGTGAATAGTATTTCTTTTTCCCCTTTTTCTTCCATAAATATTTTTTACTCGGATTGGTTAATATCCTAACACACTTTTAGCAAAAAATCAAGCGGAAATTTTTAGAAATTTTTTGGCCTAAAAGTAAAAAAGTAATTGTATATAAAAAATTAATATGCTAAAATTATAAATAGGAGAACGCATTAAGCGTTGCCTGTTGGGATAACTAGCCTATTGCTAATTCAAAGGGCTAGTTTTTATGATTAATATTAACAGAGTTAAGACTAACATAAAGACAATAAATAATAATATATCTTCACGACATTTCTTATTCATTGGCACCCACCACCTTCCTATCCAAAACCCACTGAGTTTCTTCAAAAAAAGTTTTAGGCAACAACTTAAATTCGTCCTCCTAGGCTTTATTAAAGCAGTTTTAATTGTTTTTGTAAATAGTTTTAAGTTAAAAAAATAAAAAAGTTGCAGTTTTTTGCCCAAATTTCTAGAGATTTGGCACATAATTTTTAAGCAATTTAATATTGTTAAAACACTTGGTTTAAGTTATAATTGTTATTAGATAGAGAGTGTGGTTAATATGGGCAAAAAAGGTTTTGCATTTATCGAAACAGTAATTGCTATAACTATATTATCCACCTCTCTTTTACTTGTGTATTCTAGTTTTAAAAGTATAACTAATAATGTTAAAAAAAGATTATATTATGATGATATCAATTATATTTATCGCAGTAATTATATAAAAGTAGCATCACAAAAAGTCCTTGATGAATATATAAGTAAGAATATTAATTATATAAATGTTCCTAAAGATGAGTTAGTTAATGATGAAATGGTTAAAGATTTTGAAGTAAATAATATAGTATTAATTAAAAAAGATGAACTTAAAAATTTAAAGAAATGTCTAAAAGATAACTGTGGCTTAGATTTATCTTCTACCTTTAAAGATTATTTAAAACAAATAAGTATTGATTTACATGTTGATTATATCATAGCTATTGAATATCAAAGTAATAATTCTTTCTTTTATAGTTGGGTAGGGGTATAAAGATGAAAAAGAATGGTTTTATTTCGACAACTTTAATTTATTCTTTTCTTTTAATTTTATTAATTCTTATGTCTCTAATTACTACTACCTATTTAAATAAAAAGAGAACTCTAGATGAATATAAAGTAAGAGTTAAACAAAGTTTAATTAGTAACTCTCTTAAAATGGTTTTAATTAATGAAGATGACTATGCCTTAGAAATAGAAGAAATTCCTGCGGATGCCATCATAATTGCTATGGCATGTAATAAGGGAAGTATATCTTATGATGAAGAAAATTTAAGTTTTAGAAGAACTATTAATAATAGTGATTGTACAGTAACTTGGCAAAAAATCAAAGATGTTAAAATAAAGATGTTTAATCAAAATAAAGAAGTTTTAGTTAAACCGGAAACAGCATTTACTTATGAATGTCTTAATAAAGAAATTAATACGAAGATTACTTTTACCGATAAATTTAATGTAATTAGTGATGGTACTAATGAATGTAATTTGTATTTTAATGAGGTAGCTTATGAATAATAAAGGAATGACTTTAATTGAACTTTTAGGAGCTATATCTTTAATTGGCATTGTGGCTTCTTTAATTTTTACTTTTCTCTTTAATTTAAGAAATACCGAGAATGAAGTTAATTTGAATTATGATTTAATGGTAGATAAATTAAAAATTGTAAGAGAAGTGCAAAATGATTTGCAAAAAGAAGAATTAATTAATATTCTTAATACCAAAGACCATGATAAAGTAATTGTCAATTTTGTTTATAGTAATAATATTAATACATATCTTTATGTTTTCCCTGATAGAGTAGAATATCAAACTCTCGATAAAGATACTTATACTTATAATTTAGATAATAAGCAATGTTTACATTATATTTATAATTATAATGAAGAAAATAATGATTATTATTTAAAACTAAATATTTTAGGGCAAGATAATAGTTTAGAAGTTCTAGAAATATCTTATTATGCCTTAGGAAAATTAAATATAGAGAAAGATTATATAAATGATTACATAGGTAACTGTACTAATTAAAGCTTGATAAATTCGGCCCTTTAAATACTCTTTATATAACTTATTATCATTTATTAAAGATAATACTTGGGTATGGATAGATAAACCCCCAAAAGAGATGAGAAAGATAGCTATCGTCTCTTTTATAATGCTTTGATAAGGAATAATATTTAATATATTTAAGCCTTGGGTAATTTCTAATAAACCTTTGATTATTACAATAAAAGTATTATTAAAAGGAAGTAAGGTTACTAAAAAATCACTAATGGTCATGTAAAAAGATAGACAGCCTAAAATCATTAATAAAGTATTAATGCTTTTACTGATACTTTGACTTAGTAATAAGAAAATATTTGTTTTTTCTTTTGCATAGTTAATGGTTATTTCGGGATTTTCTTTTCCTCTTACTAAAAGGGCAATTATAACATTACTAAGATAATGAATAATAATTATTTTACTAGTTATAAAAGTATTAAAATGTATAGATAAAATATTATATAAAAATAAAGGATTAGAAAAATAAGTATAATTCATTAACTTTTGGGCAGTATTATAAGTAATTTCACCTTTTTCTAAAGATGTTTTAATAAGATGAGCATTCGTAGGACTGCCACTAAAAATAGAAAGAAGAAAAAGAGAAAAAGCATTACCATTCGTGTGAAATATTTTATTAAAAAGGGGCTCAATTAATTTATTTAAATCATTTAAAAGATTTGTATTAATCAAAATATCATTGATAATAAACATTATAAAAAGAGAAGGAAATACTTTATTAAGCCATAAATCAAGAGAATTTAATATTGATGGTTTTAATAAATAGTTAAATTTAAATAACAAGAATATTAAAAAAATCAGCAAAATTAATGTGAATATTTTGTGAACCTTGTTCATAAATTACCTCTATGTGTGCTATAATAAACTAGGTGGGAAAATGATTAATAAATTATATGAAAAAATAAAAAACTTTATTAAAAATAATTATAAATTCTTAATAGTTATGCTAGTTATCATTCTATTATTTTATGTAGAACTTCCCTTTATGATTTATAAAAGTGGGGGAACTATTGACCTAAAGAAGAGATTAGAAATAGAAACTAGTTATAGGGAAGATGGTAAATTACAAATGAGTTATGTTAGTGCTTTAAAAGGTACGCCAGCTTTTATTTTGTTATCTTTTATTTTACCTGATTGGGATTTATACCCTTTAGAAGAAATTACGAATAAAGGAAATTATGATGATGTTATTACTCTAGGTAAAGTTTATTTAAAAGATGGTATTAATAATGCTAAAATTGCGGCATTTCAAGAAGCAGGAGAAGAAGTAAAAATTACTAAAACCATCAATACAGTAGCATTTTTAAGTGATGAAGCAGAGACAAATATTAAAATAGGGGATGAAGTTTTAACAGTAAATGGAAAAGATATTAATTCTCTAGATGATGTTAAAGAAATAATTAATAATTTAGAAGTGAATGATACTGTTAATATTAAAGTTTTAAATAATGGTAAAGAATACGTTAGAAAAGCTAAAGTATATGAAGCTAGTGATGGTACTTTAAAAATTGGGATTTCTTTTCTTACTAGTTATGAATATGAAACGAGTATTCCTTTAGAAATCAAAATGAAAAATAATGAATCTGGGAGCAGTGGTGGATTAATGATGAGCTTAGCTATATATAATGCCATAACTGAAGATGATATTACCAAAGGTTTAAATATCGTTGGTACAGGGACAATTGCTGCGGATGGCACTGTAGGAGAAATTGGGGGAGTAAAATATAAAGTTTTAGGTGCGAGTAAAAATCATGCGGATATTTTCTTTTGCCCCATGGAGAATTTAGAAGAAGCCGAAGATGTTAAAGAAAAAAGAAATTTATCTCTAGAAATAGTGGGGGTTTCTACTTTACATGAAGCTATCGAATATTTAAATAATAGGTAATTATGAAGAAAAAAGTTAATATCAAAAAATTATTAAAATATGGATTTACTAAAGAAAATAATATTTATAAATATGAAGATATTTTAATTGAAGATAAATTTAAAATTATAATTTATTATGATAATACTCTTAATTATCAATTAATTGATTTAGTAACTAATGAAGAATATGTCTTAGTTAAAGTAAAAGATGTTATGGGTGAGTATGTTGGTTATTTAAGAGATTTAATTAATGCTAAATTAAATGATATTATAAATAAATGTTTTGATAATGAAATATTTAAATGTAAGCAAACGAAAGAAATAATTAATTATTTACAAAACACTTATGATGTATCCCCAGAATTCTTGTGGGAAGATGATAAAAATGCCGCTTTAAGACATCCGGATACTTTAAAATGGTTTGGCATTATTATGACAATAACCAAAGACAAATTAGGCTTTAAAGAAAAAGATGAAATAGAAATAATTGATTTAAAAATGGCACCAGATAAAATAACTAATTTAGTTGATAATCAAAAATATTTTTTAGGTTATCATATGAATAAGAAACATTGGTTAACTATTATTTTAAATGAAAGCATTTCTACTCAAGAAATAATTAATTATCTTAATGATAGTTATAATATAAGTAATACCCATTAATTCAGATATTTTCATAAAAAAGTAATTGTATAATAAAAATTAATATGTTAAAATTATTAATAGGAGAACGCATTAAGCGTTACCCGATTGGTACGGCTAGCTCATTCTGCTAGCTTTTTATGTGTGTCGTGCATGACATATATCTAGTTGGTGAAAGTCCAATACACGCGTAGGTATCGAAGAAGTGTTAGAGAAGCGCAAAGCATTAACAGTAATGTTAGGGCTAAGGGAAGCGTGGAACAAAATCGAGGGCTAACGAACAGAAAAAATGCGTTATATTTCACGCATTTTTTCTTTATCTTTAAAAGGGTTATTTTTATCTATTTTATCAATAAATAGGATACCATTTAAGTGGTCCATTTCATGTTGGAAAGCTACCGATATATCTTCTCTTACTCTAATTTCTTTTTTATTGCCATCCATATCTTGATAAGAGATAGTCATTCTTGCATACCTAGGAACAATACCTATTACTTCCCGGTTAACTGATAAGCAACCTTCACCTTCTCCTACATAAATTAACTCTTCACTATGACTAATCATTTTAGGATTTATTATAATATAATTTTCAAATTTTTCTTCATCTACTTCCTCAACAATTACAAAGATATTTTTAGGAATACCTAATTGAATAAAAGAAAGTCCCATTCCTGGTCTTAAATTATATTTTTCATAATATTTTTTTATTTGACTCATAGTTAAGTAAGTAATGGCATCTTCAATTGTTTTTCGAGTTTCCTTTGTTAAAGGAAATGTTACTTCATTGCTTTTAGTTCTTAATATTTTATTTTTTTCATCTAAAATTTTTATATCTGGTAACTTCATTACCTATTTCTCCTTCTTGTATTTATAATATCCCATATGTATTCTAAATTATTTAGAACTTCTGTGTAAGCCTCTCTTACATCTGGCTCTAAATTTTTATCACTTAATAATTCTCTATAATGTTCAATTTGTAATTTAATACTTTCTTCATTATTAACAGTATTATTTACTTCGTTATTATTTTTAAATTGAATAACAAACATTGCTAATTCTCTTAAACGATTAAAGCTTTCTTTTACCCCATCTTTGGTTCTAACATTGACATAATTTAAAATAAAACTATTCATTAAACTATGCATATCATTAGAAACTAGATTAGTACTTAAAAACCTTTGATAATCTTTATATATGGAATTTAATACTAAACCTAATTTAGGGGTATTTTTTAGAGGCGTGACAAACTTATCAATAAATTGGTCCATAAATTTTTTATCAGTTAAATGAGAATTGTAATAATCAAGTAATTTATTTATATCAAAGTATTTCTTATCTTTAGCATACGCAAGAGAATAGGGTAATATTCTAACATTACCACCTTTATAATAACCAAGGCTAAAATGGCCATTAAGAGAATCAATTAATCCTTTATAATATAAGTATTCTTTCAAGCAATCTTCATCTTGAAATTTCCAAGCAAATTCAACAAAAGAACGGAGATAATGCTCATTAAAACCCTCATATTCCCCTAATTGAGTAAGTTCTTTAAATCCATTATCAATATAAATTAAACAATACTTCATTATATTTTCCTCAATTCATAAGAAATTATACCACATAATTCCTATTTAATAAAGATTTTTATCTGGCTAAGCCTTTAAAAAAAAGCAATAATATGATATCATTATTAAAGGTGTTTTGTATGCAAAAAGAAAATATTCGTAATTTTTCCATTATTGCTCATATTGACCATGGTAAGAGTACTTTAGCTGACCGGATATTAGAACTTACAGGGGCAGTATCTAAAAGAGAAATGAAAGAACAACTTTTAGATAATATGGATATTGAAAGAGAAAGAGGTATTACAATTAAACTTAATACGGTTAAGTTAAAATATCAATACCATAATGAAGAATATATTTTAAATTTAATTGATACTCCCGGACATGTCGATTTTTCCTATGAAGTTAGTAGGAGCCTAGCTGCCTGTGAAGGAGCTATTTTAGTGGTTGATGCAGCCCAAGGGATAGAAGCTCAAACTTTAGCTAATTTATATTTAGCTATGAGCCAAGATTTAAAGATTATTCCGGTTATTAATAAAATTGATTTACCAAATGCCGATATTCCCAAAGTAACTAAAGAATTAAAAGATGTTTTAGGCTTTAAGAAAGAGGAAATTATTTTAACAAGTGGAAAAACGGGAGAAGGAGTAGATAAATTACTTGATGCAATCGTCGAAAGAATTCCCGCCCCTAAAATAAATGTAACATCCCCCACGAGAGCGTTAATATATGATTCATATTTTGATAGTTATAAAGGGGTTGTCTTATTAATTAAAGTGGTGGATGGAACCATTAAATTAAAAGATAAAATCAAAATGATGGCCACCGGTAAAATCTTTGATGTAACGGAGCTTGGAGTAAAGACGCCAAAAGAAGAATTAATGAATACTTTATCAAGTGGAGAAGTTGGTTTTATCGCTGGTGCTATTAAAGATATCTCAAGTGTCCATGTTGGGGATACTATTACGGTAGTTGGTAATGAAGCAAGTATTCCCTTAGATGGTTATGCCAAAATGAAACCGATGGTTTATTCAGGAATTTATCCTATTGAATCGAATAAATATGAAGCTTTAAAAGAAGCTTTAGAAAAGTTAAAATTAAATGATGCCTCACTTACTTTTGAATCCGTTACAAGTGAAGCCTTAGGTTTTGGTTTTCATACAGGTTTTTTAGGCTTACTTCATTCCGAAATCATTACAACTAGATTAGAAAGAGAATTTAATTTAGATATTGTGGTAACTAGTCCCACCGTTGTCTATAATGCTTATCTAACTGATGGGAGTATGATTATTGTCGATAGTCCTAGTAAAATGCCAACTAGAGAAAAAATCAGTAAAATAGAAGAGCCCTATATTTATACCAATATTATTGCACCCGCCAATTACATTGGGGCAATTATGGAATTATGCCAAGATAAAAGGGGTATTTATAAAGCCATAGATTATATAAATGAAACTAGAGTCAATATTCATTATGAAATACCCTTATCGGAAGTAGTCTATGATTTTTATGATAAATTAAAAAGTCGAACAAATGGCTATGCTTCCTTTGATTATGAACCTATTGGTTATAAAGAAAGTGACTTAGTTAAAATGGATATTTTACTTAATGGTGACAAGGTCGATGCTTTATCCTTGATTATTCATAAAGATGAAGCTTATAATAGAGGTAGAGGTATTACGAAAAAGTTAAGAGAAGTAATTCCTAGACAAATGTTTCAAGTTAGCATTCAAGCGGCAATTGGGTCTAAAATAATTGCACGTGAAGATATAAGTGCTATGCGCAAAAATGTTTTAGCCAAATGTTATGGTGGCGATATAACCCGGAAAAGAAAGTTATTAGAGGCGCAAAAAGAAGGTAAAAAGAGAATGAAAATGGTAGGAAAAGTTGAAGTACCAAGTGAAGCATTCTTAAGTATTTTAGGAGGAAATGATAGTGATGTATAGAGGATTTAATTATAACTACGAGCAAGAAGCTTTAGTAATAAGAATAGTTAAGTTATTTATTAATGATAAATTATCTTATAGAGAGATTGGCAAAATTGTTAATATTCTTCCTGATAGAGTAGAAACTATTCTTAATAATGACCGTCAACTAAAGGTGCTCTTTGATGAAGAGACTATTGCCAAAGTGCATGCTCGGAAAGAAGAAATTCAAAAAGGCTTAGAGCAAAGCAAAGCTAATCAATTAGATTTAAGTATCATGGCTAAAGACCCTAAATATTTAAATAATTTAGTTGTGCATTTAGCTTTAACTTTTAGAGCTAATAGTGAAACTATTCAAGAATTATTTGGCATTAATGTTGGTAATTTAAAATGGGGCAATGCTTATGAAGGCTTTCTTTATTTAGAAGGATTTGATAGTACTAATCAGGATTTAGTAAAACAAAGAATAAGAGATTTTTATAATGCTTATAAAAAAGCTCGATTAGAGGGTAATAAAGAAGAATTAGTTAATTTAATTCGGCAAATATCTGATTATAGAGCCAAAAAAGTTCGTGAGAGAGAAATTGGCCAACCTTATAGTGATGAAGACATTTTAGCCCTTATTAATTATCAAATCAAATATGGTTTAACGAACGATAAAATGGAGAAAGTATTCTCTCTGGACCGTGATATATATGCTAGAAAAGTCCAAGCTTTGCTAACGCAAGAAGGTTATGAAGAATTAAGAGTTAGTTATGAACATCTAGCATCATATAACGAAACTTATCGTCAATTTTTCCGTAGAAATGTCCACTAGTGTGTATATTCACATTCCTTTTTGTAAATCGATTTGTACTTATTGTGATTTCTGCAAAGTATTATACAATAAGGAATGGGCAGTTAATTATTTAAAAAAATTAAAAGATGAAATTGACGAACGTTATATGGGCGAAGAAGTTAGAACTATTTATATTGGGGGAGGAACTCCTAGTAGTCTTTCTTTAAAAGAAATTGAATATTTACTTATCTTAACGAAAAAATTTAAACAAACGAATTTAGAAGAATTTACTTTTGAATGTAATATCGAAGATATTACCGAAGATTTATTAATTTTACTCAAAAAATACGGGGTAAATCGTCTTAGCATTGGCATTGAATCCTTTGATGAAGAAAACTTACTATTAATGAAAAGATATGCTGATTTTTGGGATACGCAAAAGAAAATGGAATTAGCAAGAAGGCTTGGGTTTCATAATATTAACTTAGATTTAATTTATGCTCTTCCTTTAGAGAAATTAAGTACATTAAAAAAAGACTTAAAACTTTTATTAAAACTTAATCCCGAGCATATTAGTACCTATAGTTTAATTATTGAAGATAATACTTATTTAAGTTATAAAAGATATGAAAATATTCCTTCGGATGATGATGCTAAAATGTATGAATACATCTGTAAAACTTTAAAGAAACATGGCTATAATCATTATGAGGTAAGTAATTTTAGTAAAGATGGGTATGCTTCAAAACATAATTTAGTCTATTGGCAAAATCAAGAATACTATGGCTTTGGGTGTGGCGCATCTGGCTATATTTCGGGAGTAAGATATGATAATACGAGAAGTCTAAGCAATTATTTAAAAGGGGAGTATAAAAGTAGTGATATCTTACTATCTAAAGATAATATCATGGAATATGAATTAATTTTAGGCTTAAGATTATTAAAAGGCATTAATGTTTTAGAATTTAGAGAAAAATATGGGGTTAATATTGAAGATAAATTTCCTGTTAAACCACTTTTAAAAAGTGGGGAATTACTCTTAAATGATAATTATCTTAGCATTGAACCTAAATATATTTATGTAATGAATGAAATATTATTGAAATTAGTATAATATTTCTTTTTTTTAGCAAACTATTTAAGAGATGAATATTTATGCTAAAAGATTTAAAAATATTAAATGGGCATTTAGATTTAAAGTTTAATGAATATATTTATGAATACACTGTGAGTGTCGATGAAGATATTAATAAGCTGGAGTTTTCCTATAAACTTGATGATGATGTGGCAATGGAAATTTTAAATAATGAGTTAATCACTAGAGATACGCAAGTAACTATAAAAGTATCCAAGAATAATGAGGAAGAAACATATATTTTAAATGTTCATAAAAATACAACTAACGCTGTCGCCGGAATTGAAATTTTTAAAGACCAATTACTTATTAATAAAGAAGAAATAGATTTATATAAAGTGCAAGCTCTAGGTATTAGTATCTTTTTTATCTTAGTTATTATCTTTACCCTTTTATTTAGGAAGAAAAAGTTGTAGTGGCTTGCGATAACTTTTCATTTGTGGTATCATATTTCCACATTTGAAAGGGAATTAGATATGAACGAAACCATCGATAAATTAAAAGAATACTTATACGAATTCACAACTAATAAGAATAACTTAAAAGAACACGTGCCTATACGTATTAGCGAAGATTATAATAAATATCAAGATTTAATTGATTTAATGAGTAAAGAACATCTCGCTAAAATACTGAACATTTCTTCAACATCATGGCGGTATTGCCGCTTACTTTATACAGACTTTGGGGAATTAACCCGTATTTTAAAAGACGCTAAGTTTAAAGTAAAAGAGATTTTGGGAATGTTAATTTATTTTATGGAAAGAAATCTTTCCACAGGAATCTTAGAAGTCACGGATATCGAAGAAGCAAAAATGCGTTTTGCCACGCTAGATTTTACGAAAACAGTAAAAGTTACCATAAAAACCCTTTATCCTACTTTGCAAAGTATTCCTTATGAATTTGACGAAAGGAGCAGAAGAAAGTTTCAAAATCTTAGTGTGCAAAACGCTTACTTTAACAAGCTCGAAGATAGCATTTTAGAAGATATTATAAAATATTTAAAAATATTAGATGAACATTTAATAAGAAAAATGCCATATCTTGAAGCAGAAGATTCTGTTTTAATAATTCAAAGTTTAAAATATTTTGGTGTAAGTAGAGAAGTCCTTGATGAAATTACTGGTTATCTAATTACTTTAGTTAATAAAAATAAGAAGGAAGATACTAAGCCAAAAGTAGTAAGTAGATATGCCATGCCTCAAAAAGTTTGTGACCGTAATACTAAAATATTATATAAAGAATTAGCAAATTATTATGACATTACTAATAATAAAGGAATAAGAGTACTTTCCCTAGAAGAAGAATTATATGTTGTCTATTTAATGCAAGAGTTAGAATTGAGTACAGATATTATTAATGAGGCTTTAGAAAATATTCATAAATTAAGTAGTAATAATCCTATTTCTTTATATGCTAGACTTTATCCTAAATATATATCTTTTCAAGATATACCAGAAGTTAAAGAGAGCTTATCTACTTTAAATATTTATTTTTCCCAATTATTTATCTGTGATAGTGAAGAATATGCAATTATTAAAATGTGTTTTGAAGAAGAATTTAATAATTTATTAAAGAGTATTCCTCAAGATTATAGTTAT
Organism: uncultured Bacilli bacterium; assembly: GCA_947626125.1. Classification (GTDB taxonomy): domain Bacteria; phylum Bacillota_I; class Bacilli_A; order RF39; family UBA660; genus SIG200. Next base: position 18,222 of record CANQRA010000006.1, on the reverse strand, counting down.
GAATATAACAATGCTAGAAGTTTAAAAAAATAAACAAAACAAAAATTACTTAATATGATATATTAGGTGATTTTTTTGGATAAATTAATAAAACATCGCGGCTTACATAATGAGACCATTAAAGAAAATACTTATGATGCTATTAAAAAAGCATTAATGAGTGATAAATATGTTGGGGTAGAATTTGATGTGCGCGAAACAAAAGACCATGAATTTATTATAAATCATGACCCTTTGTATGATGGTAAATTAATTAGTCATTTAAATTATAATGAACTTCCTAAGTATATGCCCAAACTCGTTAACATTTTAAGAATTAATAGCCCTAAAATATTCTTAATTGAATTAAAAGAAATTCAAAGTTTTGATAAATTAATTAGGTTATTAAAACAATATAAAAACAAAAATATTTATGTTATGAGTTTTGTAAATAGTTTAATAGATAAAATTAATATAAGTAGTAAAACTTATAAAGTAGGCATCTTAAACTATGTTTTTAATACGAGTAAAGAGAGCAATAATTATGATTTTGTGGCTATCATTAATAGTTTGCTTAATGAAACAATTATGGAAACTTTAAAGCCGAAAGAAATATTTGCTTATGGCATAGGGAAAAAATATAAATATGCAGGAGTATATTATATAACAGATGATTAACGATATCTTTCTAGTCTTTTAATTTGGGTATGGTCATAATCCATAACTTCGGGATTAAATTCTAATATTTCATTAGGGTAGTTATTAAACATGTATTTTTTCGTTGTACCAGCAACTTGTAAAACGCCTTTATTTAAAAGAGGCATAATGGCTGTTTCATAGATTTCTTTAATGTTCTTTTTATCGTTAAAACGATTATACATCTCCGCAAAATCTTTAACAGTAAGCATACTATGCATAGAAAGTAAGTATAAGATAGTTTGATAATCAAGACTAGTTAATTTAGTAGAAATATGACTAGCTACACTTTCCATAATATATTCTTTTTCTAATTCTTCTTTCACGGTATCTAACATAAAAAGAATAAATTTGGTCATGTCAGCATTTTGAATAGCTTCTAAAATTCTTTTGTCATATCTACTACCTTTAAAAGCAATTCCCCGATTAAAAATAATATAAGCATAGGCTTTTTTGTTTAATAAATACCACATAGCTAAAGTACGAGAAGTTCTTCCATTAACATCAAAATAAGGATGAATATAGACAAAATATAAATGAAGGATTTGACTTTTAATATATTCATTCGTCGCGGAATCCCCTAAAGTATAACTATTAAAAAAGGTAAAATATTTTTCTAAGAATTCATCAATTAAATTAGCTTCCATTCCTTCACAAAGTTCATCTTTAATGGCTCCATTCATTAAAATATAAACCGGTTTTGTTCGGTAGTATTCACCCATATTGTTATTTTCATAACTATCTAAAAGATTTTTTGATAAAATACCATATAATTTCTTTAATGTTTCTTTATCAAGATTATTTTGGGGATTTTTCGTACTTTCTTTTAAGATATAATGATACCCATGATATAAGTTAAGAATTCTTTTTGCTTGGGCATTATTGGCATTTTGCAAACGCTTTTTAACTATTTCTTCTACTTTTCCTAAGTCATCAGTATAGCCCTCGACTAGATTGTTGGCTTTTAACTCATGTGAAAACATCACATCAGTGGCAAATGTTTTGGTATTTAAATGTTTTTGCTTGCTTAAAAATTCTTCTAATTCATCGGCTGTTTTTGCTAAGTATGTATCCCCTAGGTGAAAGTGACGCCCACTTGGCATCGTAAGTGGTAAACTAATCATTGTAAATCCCCCTTTTTTGATTAGACATTATTTTAGCAAAAAATAGGGAAATTGTAAACAAAAACTTCTTTTTAAGGTTAATTTATTATATAATTATTTTAGGTGGTAACTCATGAAAATGATTATTTCGGCAGGAGGTACGGGTGGACATATTTATCCGGCTTTAGCCATTATTAAAAAAATGCAAAAAGAAGAAAAAAATTTAGAAGTATTATATATTGGTACACATAATCGGATGGAAAACAAAATTGTTCCCCCCCTTAATATTCCTTATGAGGCTTTGAAAATATATGGGCTATCGAAAAATATTTTCCGCGATTGCTATAATGTTCCTTTACTCATTAAAGCTTATCATAAATGTCTTAAAATAATGGAAAAATTTCAACCGGACATTGTTGTTGGGGTTGGTGGCTATGTTACTATGCCCGTGGTAATGGCCGCCAAAAAGTTAAACATTAAATGCGTTATTCATGAACAAAATAGTATTCCCGGAAAAACTAATAAATTTTTAAGTCGGGGAGTTAATGCCGTATTAACGACTTTTAAGGAAAGTGCTAAGTACTTTAGCAAAGATGTTAAATGCATTTACACAGGTAATCCCGCCGGAGATAATGTTTTAAATTTAAAGCCCATAAAAAAAGAAAGTCTTGGTTTAAGCAAAGATAAAAAGCTTGTTTTAATTACCAGTGGCTCTCTAGGCAGCAGTGCTTTAAATGAAAAATTAATTCAATTTTTAAAGCTAAGTGCTAAAGAAGATTATGAAGTCTTATTTATTACGGGGAATGGTAATTATGCCGAATTTAATCAAAATAAATTCAGTAAAAATATTAAAATTATTCCTTACTTAGATAATCTAGCCGCTTTATTTTCAGCCTGTGATTTAGTCATTTCCCGGGCTGGGGCTGGAACTATCTCGGAGTTATTGGTCGCAAAAACACCTGCCATATTAATTCCTAGTCCGAATGTAGCAAATAATCATCAATGGTATAATGCATCGGAAATAGCAAGTAGTAAAAAAGCTCTTTTATTAGAAGAAAAAACTCTAGATAGTCAAAAGTTATATGAACAAGTGAAGAGCTTGCTTAGTAACGATGCCACTTACCAAGAGATGAAGAAAAACTTAGCGAAAGAGAGTAAAATATTAGCAAGTGATAAAATATATAAAGCAATAAAGGAGATAATTAATGAAGCCTAGTTGGATAAAGGAAAATTATGCCCTGGATAATTATAATACTTATAAAATAAAATGTACGGCTAAATATATGGGTATCCCCCATAATAAAGAAGAATTACAAGAATTAATTAATTACTTAAAACAAAATAAAATCAAGTATATTATTCTTGGTAAGGGTTCGAATGTTATTTTACCGGATAAAGAATATAATGGTTGTGTTATCAGTTTAGAAAACATGCAAAAGTACGAAATTAAAGATGATATTATAACCGCGGAATGTGGTATTCTTTTAGCTAAATTAGTAAATACGGCGATTAATTATGATTTAGAAGGGTTAGAATATTTAACAGGTATTCCGGGCACCCTAGGTGGAGCTTTATATGGTAATGCGGGAGCTTATGAACATACTATATATGATTATTTAGAAAGTATTGTAGTATTCAGGAATAACAAATTTATAACTTTAAAAAAAGAAGATATTAAAACTTCTTATCGTTTTACTAGTTTTAAAGAAAATCATGATATTTTGGTGGAAGCTTCTTTTAAATTACCGAAAGGTAATAAAGAGAAAATGCAAAGTATAGCAAAGGATATTTTAGAAAAAAGAAAAAAATTACCTTTAGAATATCCTAATGCTGGGAGTGTCTTTAAAAATCCGGAAGGGGATTATGCCGGAAGGTTAATCGAAACTTTAGGTTTAAAAGGTTATCAAGTAGGGGATGCTAAAGTTTCGGAAAAACATGCCAATTTTATTGTTAATGTTGGCAATATGCAAAGCAAAGATGTCCAAGAATTAATTAAAGAAATTCAAAAAAAAGTAGAAGATGCTTATCAAATTAAATTAGAGTTAGAACAAATTATTATAGATGGGAATTAAATATGCAAAAGAAGAAGAAAAAAATTAGATTTAAAGCTCTTTTAGCCATTTTATTACTAGGCTATTTATTAATCGCGGGTACTTATTATTTTTTAAATAAACCTCTTAAAAAAATCATTATCACAGGTAATACGTATTTAAAAGACAATTATTTAATTAATTATTTAGATATTAGTAGAGAAAGCATTTTTAAAGTAAAAAGTAAGAGTGTTAAAGAAAAATTACTCGCGTTAAATTTAATTAGTGATGTTAATGTCCATAAGAATTATTTAGGAACTTTAAAAATCGAAATAGAAGAAAATCAAGTTTTATTTTATGATTTAGGAAGTAAAAGATTAGTTTTATCAAGTGGAGAAGAAGTAGAGGCAATTGACTTTGCCGATGCTTATTTAGGTATTCCCATTTTAACTAATGAAGTACCTAGTAATATATATCAAGAACTCATAAAAAAGATGCCCCGCATTCATAAAGATATTCTAACTAATATAAGTGAAATAGCTTATAATCCATCAATGGTTCAAGATAAAATCGTTGATGATAAAAGATTTTCTTTACTTATGAATGATGGTAATGTAGTATATATAAATACCGTTAATATTGAAAAAATTAATGATTATTTTGAAATATATGAAGGTATTGTGAAAAAGAATGGAAATAAAAAAGGCTGCCTTTATTTAGATAGTTCTAGTGAAAATAATCATTTTAATAATTGTGAGGCGCAAGAAAAAGATGATGGAGAAAATTAATTACGATAAAAAATTAGAAGAGATTATTGCCAAGTTAAATTATAAACCTCGACTTTTATTACATAGTTGTTGTGGACCTTGTTCAAGTTATGTAATTACTTATTTAAAAGATTATTTTGATATAACAATTCTTTATTATAATCCGAATATTGAACCCAAAGAAGAATACGAAAAAAGAAGAAGCGAGCAATTAAAATTAATAAGAAAGTTTAATATTGCGTCTTTAGATTTTTTAGATAGTGATTATGATAATAACCTTTATCATGAGAAAGTAATGGGACATGAAAGTGACTTTGAGGGAGGACCAAGATGTCATATATGTTATGAGTTAAGACTTAAAAAGACTGCTTCTTTAGCTAAAGAACTTGGTTATGATTATTTTGGTACTACCCTTACTGTTAGTCCATATAAGAATGCCCAAGTATTAAATGCCATCGGGGAAAAGTTAGCTGAAGAATACGGTATAAAATGGTTATATAGCGATTTTAAGAAAAAAGATGGTTATAAAAAATCTATTCAATTATCCAGAGAATATGATTTATATCGTCAAAATTATTGTGGTTGTTTATATAGTAAAATAGATAATATAGAAGAATAGAATAAATATGAGAAAATATACTTGTAATGAGTATCTTTTTTTGATAAAATAATTTTGGCTATTAAAAGTCAAATAAACATTAATTTTTAGCCCACGCCGAGTGCTTATTATAAGTGGTAAGGGTATTAGAAATTAAGAAGAGAAAACGAAAGGATGAGTGATTATTTATGGCCGTAGTTTCTATGAGTTATTTATTAGAAGCTGGAGTTCATTTTGGACATCAAACAAAAAGATGGAATCCTAAAATGAAAGAATATATCTTTACAGCAAGAGAAGATATATATATCATTGACTTGCAAAAAACCCAAGAATTGTTGGAAGAAGCTTACAATGTTATTAAGGAGATTGCTGCGAATGGTGGAAAGTTCTTATTTGTTGGAACGAAAAAACAAGCTCAAGATGTTTGTATTGAAGAAGCAAATAGAAGCAAATCTTACTATGTAACCGAAAGATGGTTAGGTGGAACTCTTACTAACTTTAGAACAATTCGTCGTCGTGTTAAACGCTTAGAAGAAATTGAAGAGATGGAAGCATCTGGTAAATTTGAATTACTTCCTAAGAAAGAAGTTATTGGTCTAAGAAAAGAATATGATAAATTGAATCGTATTTTAGCCGGCATTAGAGAGATGGATAAACTTCCTCAAGCCTTAATTGTTGTGGACCCTAAAAAAGAATACAATGCCGTTAAAGAAGCCAGAAAATTAAATATTCCTGTCTTTGGTATTGTTGATACGAATGGTGACCCTGATGATGTTGATTATGTTATTCCAGGTAATGATGATGCTGTTCGTTCTATTAAAGTTATGTTAGGCGTTTTAAATAATGCCATTTGTGAAGCTAATGGGTTAGAAATTATTGATTATATCAGTGAAGATGATAAAAAAGAAAGCACTCATGAAGAAGTGAGAATGGAAGAATTAATTAAATCAGAAAAATTTAATACAGCTAAAAAAGATGATTTAGAAGAAGAAAAACCTAATCAAAATAAAGAATTTAAGAAAAATCATCATAATAAAGAAGTTAAAGAAGCAAAAGAAGAAAAAACAACTGAACCAGAGAATAATAATGATGATGATTTAAATAATAAGACTTTAGCCGAATTAAAAGCCTTAGCTAAAGAAGCTGGTGTTAAAGGCTATAGTTCCATGAAAAAAGAAGAATTATTAGCTAGTTTAAATAAATAAGGAAAGGGGAAAGAATATGGAAATTACTGCAAGTATGGTTAAAGAATTAAGAGAAACTTCCGGAGCTGGCATGATGGATTGTAAAAAAGCTCTAGAAGAATCTCATGGTGATATGGAACAAGCCATGAATTATTTAAGAGAAAAAGGTATTGCTAAATCGGCGAAAAAGGAAAGTCGTATTGCGGCTGAAGGACTTGCCAATATTTTTATTGATGGTAATAAAGCCGTTATTTTAGAAGTTAATTCCGAGACAGACTTCGTATCTAAAAATGAAGAATTCATTAAGATGATTGATGTTATAGGGCATGCCCTTTTAAATAGTGAAGCAAATACATTAGAAGAAGCTTTAGCCGTTTCAACACCTTATGGTTCTGTAAATGATTACATCGTTTCTATGGTAGCAAAAATTGGTGAAAAATTATCATTAAGAAGATTTGCTATTGTTTCTAAAAACGATGATGAAGTTTTTGGTAACTACTTACATATGGGTGGTAAAATCGCTGCACTTACAGTTTTAAAAGGTGTAAGTGAAGAAGTAGCTAGAGAAGTATCTATGCAAGCAGCAGCTATGAAACCATTATATTTAAATATTGAAAGCGTTCCTGCTGATGTGGTTGAAAACGAAAGAAAAATTCAAAAAGAATTAGCCATGAATGAAGGAAAACCTGCTGATATAGCGGAAAAAATGGTTGAAGGAAGAATTAAAAAATTCTATAAAGAAATTTGTTTAGTTGAACAACCATTTATTAAAGATGGCGATGTTAGTGTAGCCGATTACGTAGCTAAAAACGGTGGAGAAGTATTAAAGATGGTTCGTTATGAAGTTGGCGAAGGCATGGAAAAAAGAAATGAAAACTTTGCCGAAGAAGTAATGAATCAAGTAAAAGGTAATTAATTAAAAAAGCCCGATGTTTTAAAGGCTTTTTTTATTTTATTAAATTTGTATAAATTAAAAATAAATGCTATAATTAAGTTAATAATGAAGAGTGGTAAAAAATGATAGATGAAAATATTAATAAATATTTAGACTATTTAAAATATGAACGAAAATTATCAATAAATACATACGAGAGTTATCGATATAATCTAATTAAAATTAGTGAATTTTTTAATAATGAAAAATTAACTAACTTAACTGAAGATGATTTACGAACCTTTCTTTATCAAACGAAAGAAGTAAGTAAAACTAAAGCTCATTATTTAACAGTGCTTAAATCATTTTATGATTATTTAGTTGATAATAACATTATTACATCTAATCCCGCATCTTCCATCAAATCGCCTAAAATTGAAAAAGAATTACCCAAATTTTTAACGGAAAGAGAAGTGGATGATTTACTCAATATTAAATTAACTAAACCTATTGATTATCGTAACAAAGCAATGTTGGAATTATTATACGCAACAGGCATGCGAATTAGTGAATTATTAAATTTAACATTATCTAATTATAATGAAGAAGATGCTACCGTTAAAGTAATGGGGAAGGGTAGTAAAGAGAGAATTATTCCTTTAAGTGAAATAACGATTAAATATTTGAATGTTTATATTAATGAATATCGTCATTTTATTTTAAAAGATAAAATATCTAATTATTTATTTGTTAATTATAATGGTAATCGAATGAGTAGACAAGGATTTTTTAAAATACTAAAAAATTTATGTGATGAATGTGGAATAAAAAAAGAAATATCTCCCCATACGTTAAGACATTCCTTTGCAACCCACTTGCTTAATAATGGCGCGGATTTAAGAATTATTCAAGAATTATTAGGCCATGAGAATATTGAAACAACGGAAATATATTCGCATTTATCAAATGAGAAATTAAAAGAGGATTATACCAAACATCCGCATTATGAGGAATAAAAAAAGAAGACCAACACATCGGGTCTCCTTTTCGTAAGTAATTATCTACTTTCGTTATTACTACGAGATTCTCTATTACTACGAGATTTGTTATTAGCGTTGCTTCTTGAATTGTTAGCTTGTTCTCTGCTGTTGCAACTACGATTATTATTTCTTGAGTTATTAGCTTGTTCGTTTCTACTCATAATTATCTTCCCTCCTAATCATATTATGGCTCACAATTCCCATTTTAATACTTATAAGTCAAAATATTTATTGGTAAATTCTGGCCATTAAAAAATATTAGAAAAGGAATAAATTAATAATAATGAGACCTATACCTATTAAAAGGCCTAAATATATATATTTATTTTCTTTATAACTTAAAGCTTTCGGAAGCATTTCTTCAATAGCTAAGGTAATCATAATCCCCGCCACGAAAAGAAGGGTAATAGAGATAAATACAGGGGTTATAAACTTACTTAAAAAGAGATAGGCTAATATGGCTCCAAGAGGCTCAAAAAGGCCTGATAAAAAGGTAGATAGTAAAGCTTTTCTTTTGGAGTGAGTAGAGTAGTAGATAGGTACAGCAATAGAAATACCTTCGGGAATATTATGAAACATAATGGCAAGGGATAATTTAAGTCCTAAATGAACATCTTGCATACTGCCCATGAAAGTAGCAATTCCCTCGGGAAAATTATGAATAATTAAAGCAACCATGCTAAGTATGCCTAATTTATATAAAGAATCATTATTATCTTTCATTAATTTATTAATAATAATGACTAAGATAAAACCTAAGAATAACGACAAAATGATTGTAATAAGAAATGCCCCTAAATTATAGGTATAAAGGATTTCAAAAACAGATGTGGGAATTAAATCGGTTAAACTTATACCAATCATAATGGCAATGGAAAAAGCTAAACAAAAAGTAATAAACTTCTGAATATGGGTAGTTTTAATATGGAAAAAGATAATAATCCCACCTAGTAAAGTTGCCATTCCTGCCAAAGAAGAAACTAATAAAGCATAGATTACTTTCATATACCTCACCAATATAAACATATGAAAAAGGGTATTAATTTATATCTGCTATTATCTTTCCGAAGTTTTGGTTTACATAATATACATTATGCAAAACATATTTTACTTTATTTTTATTGTAATTTAGCATACAATTACCTAGTTAAATAAACTTTAACATGAATAACACATAAAGTAAAACAAAAATTAATTTGCGAATAGATTTAAATTTTAATTAACCAAATTTAATTTGTAATGATTAATTTATTATAACCTTATTAAAAATATTAAATAAGGATATATATGCGCGTATAATCCTTATATTAATATAATAATAAGGATATATGCGTGTGTATATGTATTATAAATAAATTATTTAGTGGAGTAGTCACTCTACTCTTTTGGTTAAAAAAAAGAAGTAGGGCACTTCTCTTTTAAATTATAACTCTTTCTTTTCTCCAGGTTCTGCGTATGGTTCTGTACTTACCCAATAATAAGTACCATCTTTAGCTTTTTTATAAACGCTTTTAAATGTTGTACCATATTTTTTCAAAGCATTATATGAATCGCTTTCAAAACTATTTAAATGTGCATTACATAAAACATTACTTGCTCCATTAGTATTACTTTGATAGCATTCATTATTAGATATTCTTGCAAAATAATCGTATATTGTAATCGTATCTTTTTCTTTATATGCCTTAGCTACTGCCCGATAAATAGAAATATCTCTATTTAATATAATTGTAAAATATTCTGATGAACCACAGTAATAGGCATCATCTTTCATATAACATATACTATATCCATCGAATTTAAATGATTCTTCATCTTCTACTTCATGGCCAAAGATTTTTTTATAAGTATCATCAATTGTCTCTCTTTTAATTTTTGTTACTGTACATTCAGTAGAATCTTTATCTGTTTTAAATATCATGCCATCTACATTACAAGTTGATTCTTTTTCCCCAGCATCATAAGTAAGCTTCTCTTCTCCACTTACATCTGATTTATGATAGGCAATACATAATCGGGAAAGATTTTCTAGTTTATCATAAGTTATTTTTTCATCACCATAATTAAATAAACCATCACAATAATCTAAATTCTCGGTACTAAAATAATCATGTAATTCCACTACTCTTTTATTGCTTGGACTAAGAACATTCCAATTAATGATTTTATAGACCACAAAGAAAATTACTAAAATAGCTAATATGGCATATAAACTAATTAATACCCAATCCCTTTTGGTTTTAGGTTTTTTAAGCCTTACCTTTTTTTCCTTTACTTCTTTAACTTTAACTTTTTTTTCTTCCTTTTTTTGCTCTTTTTTCATTTTACTCACCTTTTTTATTCTATACTTTTCTGGATTCAATCTCGGCAATTTTTTCAAAAACTTCTGCCGCATTACCCTCATTAATTTCGGTATAACCTAATTCTTTTAAAGCTTGGATTCTAATCGTGTTTAATTGTTGGGTACGGCCTAGTTTTTCTTCTTTCTTGGCCTCTATTTCTTGGACAAATTTCCTCCTGTTTTCGGCAACTTTACTTTTACTTGCCCCACCATTATTGTATAAATTTAGGGCGGCATATAATATGCTTTCAAAGATATATTGTCGGTCTTCATCAAAAGCAAATTCTTCGGAATTAATGAAGCCATTAGTCTTTGCCATATAAGCTAAAATATACTTTATTTCGGGAACATTATCCATTGATTGTAATAAACTATATAAATATTTAATGGCATAAAAATCATTATTTTTATTTTCTTCTAACTTTTCTTTTAGTAAAAAAGCTATATCGTTTAATAATATTTTACTTTCTTTATCTAAACCTTTTAAATCTAAAAAGTTTTCTAAATCAGTGCCGTTTTTAACGCCAATATTAAGTCTTTTCTCGACATTCATTAAGTATTCAGTATCAACTTTAATACTATCAAGCTCACTATCACTACCATCTTTTAAATCTAAAAGTTGAAGCAATAATATTTTCTTTTCTTTTGGCCATTTATCTAAGCTATCTAAGACTAAATAATTATAAACCATTTGTCTCGATACCCCTAAATATTTTGAAAGTCTTACTTTCGAAACCCCTAATTCCTGTAATAAATTATTTAACTTATCCATATTGCTCTCTACTTTCTATATTTACAATATAATTATATATAACTTAACACTTAGATGTCAACTAAAAACTGATTTTTATTTCAAATCAGTTCTTTTTATGATATATAATTTATTTTTTTTATAAAAGCAGTAAAAGATATCTTCGATTGTTAATCCTTTTTTATTTAAAGCATTCTTTAGCCACATTTCGTTTTTATTAAGGACTTTTAAAGCTTTTTTTTGCAAGGAACCATCTAAGATTAAAGGCATGGGATAACTAGACGGAAAACGTAAGAAATTATATTTAAAGATAGATAGTTTACCATTAGGCTCTAAAAAAGCATATTCGACATCCTCAATTGATTTAATTTCTTTTTGTCTTAAACTTAGTAATAAGTTATCCATACTATATCTTTGTTTAACCATCTCATTATAATTAATTTTGCCATTTACAATTATAAGAGAAGGTTTACCATCAAAAAAGGTTCTTACTTTTCTGGATTTAATTGAAATATAAGCTAAAGTAATTTCTAAGATAACTAATAAAGCAATCGGCATGATTGTAAGAAGCATACTATCTTTGATATTCTCAATCGAAATAGCAATTAATTCGGCAATTAAAATAGAAACCATTAAATCAATGACCCCCAACTGCCCTATTTCTCTTTTGCCCATTAAGCGGTAACATAATAAAACAAAAAAGTAAAAGAAAGCCGTTCTAAATAATACTTGTAATAATTCCATGTTCTCACCTAAATATATTATGGTAATATTCATATTTTTTTAAACATTATCATTTAATTAATTAGGTGATTAGATTGAATAAATTAATAAATTATTTAAAATTAACCAGTATATTTTTAATCATGGAACTAATGCTTACCTTTATTACAAGTCTTTTAAATCTTTTAGGTTTAAACAGTGGAATAACGACGATTATTTTATTTATTGCTAATATTATTTTATTCTTTATTTTAAGTTATATAAATGCAAGTATTTGGAAGAAAAAGGGCTTAATTGAAGGTGTAATAATCGGTCTTATTTTTCTTACTTTAATGTTTTTAGTGAAAATTATCTTATTTAGCAATAAATTTTATCTTTCTACCCTTATTTACTATTTAATACTTTTTACCACCAGTATATTTGGTAGTTTAGTTGGGGTAAATAAAAAAAGTAAAGACTAATCGATGTTTACAAAAGTAAATTTATTATCGACTCTCTTTACATAGGATAATTCATTATAATACTCTTTGGAAATGGGGTCACTTACTTTTTCTAAATAATTATTTTCATATAAGAATTTTAAGGTAATAACCTCTTCTAAACATACATCATCAAAATAACACTTTTTAGCTGCTTCAATGATTTTTTCATTGGTAACTTTATATAAATTATTTTGATATTTTTTAACTACTTGATAGGTGGTAGGAATAAAAATAATTAATATTACTACAATAATACTTCCGATGATTGTTATCTTATTTGTAGTCATAGCCGTCTCCATAATAATCTTTAATGAAAGCATCTCGAAACTCTTCTAAGGTATCTGTCGCAATATTAGCTCGGATTTTCGCCATTAATTGGGTTAAAAAATAAATATTATGTATAGATAGTAAACGGGCTCCAAAAGTCTCTTTTTCGCTCATTAAATGCTTGATATAAGCTTTGGTATAATGTTTGCAAGCATAGCAATCACAAGCAGAATCTAGAGGGCTAAAATCATCTTTGTATTTGCTATTACTGATGTTAATTTTTCCATGCCAGGTATAAGCATGACCATGACGAGCAAGACGTGTTGGTGAAACACAATCAAAGATATCGATTCCTCGCATAACATTTTCAATTAAATCAATGGGGTCACCAACACCCATTAAATAACGAATTTTATCTTCTGGTAAGTAAGTGGTGGCATACTCAACCATTTTGTACATTGTTTTTTTATCTTCTCCCACACTAGTACCACCAACAGCATAACCATCAAAATCCATTTTAACTAATTCTAAAGCGCATTTTTTTCTTAAATCCGCATATTCCCCACCTTGCACAATGCCAAACAACATTTGTTCTGGGTTATTAAAAGCATCTTTTCCTCTTTTGGCCCAGCGTAAAGTTCTTTCTACGCTTTGTTCAATATACTCTCTTGTACTAGGCCATTTAACGCATTCATCAAAACTCATAACTAAGTCACTACCTAAGTTCATTTGAATATTAATAGATTTTTCGGGGGTTAAAAATAAACTATCGCCATTTTTGAAATTTTTAAAATGAACCCCTTCTTCAGTTATATCTTTAGGACGAGCTAAACTAAAAACTTGAAAGCCCCCACTATCAGTAAGGATAGGCCCAGCATAATTCATGAATTGGTGTAATCCTCCAGCTCTTTTTACGATATCATCCCCAGGATTAAGCCATAAATGATAAGTATTAGCTAAAATAATGCCCGTTCCTATTTCTTTTAATTCTTCGGGTGCTAATGTTTTAACTGTTGCATTAGTTCCCACGGGCATAAACATGGGGGTTTCATATTCTTTTCCATTATAAACAAAGGAACCTAAACGAGCCATATTCCTTTGGGATTTTTGCTTTAATTCATATTTAAATCTCATTTTTAACCACCTATTCAAATTTTATCAAAATTTTATGAAAAAGTCTTTATTTTTTGTTTCTTTTTGCAAGAAAAGACTTAAGAAAAGACTTGACATTTAATAAGATATAAGTTAAATTATTAGATAATCTAAAAAAGAGGGGGTTAAAAATGCTTCAATATTTTTATTCTTGTGCCAATGTTAATAATTTTTATAAGAAAATTAAATTTTCCAAATTTAAAAAATTAACCCCTGAAAGATGCAATGAAATAGATATTATGGTAAGTAATTGGTGGGAATATTTTCATAATACATCTAATTTTTTAACTTTAATGGATTTTTTAGCGACTAAACTAACGACATCAGCAAAAATTTTTAATTTAAATAATGGTGATGAAATATACTATTTTTACATAAAAATGTTAGACCCTTGTTTGGTATTATTAGAAATTTATGAAAGCGCTAATACTATGCCAGAAATGAAATATTTAGCTAAGACTAATTTTCATCTATTTGATAAAAACTTATTAAGATTAGAAAAGTTATTAAATGAACAACTTAAATTTTATACCTCGACTGATTTATGGTCAAGAGATAGCATTCGCAGATAACTATTTAATGAACATGGCATCTCCAAATGAGAAGAAGCGATAATTATTTTTCTTAGCTTCTTCATAAGCATTTAAGATATGTTCTCTTCCCGCTAAAGCACTCACAAGCATTAAAAGAGTACTTTTAGGCAAATGAAAATTTGTTATTAATCCATTAATAGCTAAGAATTGATAACCAGGGTATATAAATATATCCGTATTGCCAAAACATTCTTTAAAAGTGCCATATTTACTAGCTACGGTTTCTAAAACACGTGTACTAGTTGTCCCTACAGCATAAATATTTCTTCCTTCCCTTTTCGCTTTGTTTAAGATATTAGCTACATCCTCTTTCATTTCATAATACTCACTATGCATATGGTGTTCTTTAATATTTTCTACTTCAACGGGTCTAAATGTGCCAATTCCAACATGTAAAGTGACATAACAAATAATAACTCCTATATCTTTTAATTCTTGGAGTAACTCTTTGGTAAAATGCAATCCTGCAGTTGGGGCAGCTGCACTACCTAAATATTTAGCGTAAACAGTTTGATATCTGTCTTGTTCTTGTAATTTTTCATGGATATAAGGAGGAAGGGGCATTAAACCTACTTTTTCAATTAATTCTAAGAATATCCCTTGATAAATAAATTCTACTCTAACTATTCCTTCGGTTAGTTTTTCTTTTACTATGCATTTTAAATCATCACTAAATATTATTTCTGTTCCTATATGTAATCTTTTAAAAGGTCTAGCTAAGCATTCCCATACATCATCACTTAAATTTTTTAATAATAATATTTCGATTTTAGCCTCCGTATCAGCTTTTTTCCCCATTAGTCTTGCTGGTAATACTTTGGTATCATTTAATACTAAAACATCCCCTTTTCTTAAATAATTCTTAATGTTATAAAATTTAGTATGTTCAATTTCACCATTATTTTTATCTAAAATCATTAATTTAGAATCACTGCGCTTTTTAAGCGGTGTTTGTGCAATAAAAGATTCATCTAAATCATAATCGAAATCATTAATATTCATTAAATCACAACCTCCTAATAATTATAAAAAAAAATGGCTCAAAAGTCCATTTATTTATTATTAATTGCGAATAATTCTTTTACTTTCTCATAAGATTCCTTAAAATCATCCATCGCTAACTTTAAAACTTTAATATTTTTATATTTACTTTCAATTTCTTCACATAATTCTAAATATTTATTTTGTTGATTAACACTATTATCAAGATTAAAGGCTTGATAATTATGATGCGATTCTCTTTCTAATCTTTTTATATAAAGATTTGTATCTTTTAAATACAAGCATATATAATAAATGTCAAAATCTAAATCATTAAATCTTGTCATTAGTTTCTCATAAACATCTGTAAACGAGTAATCTTTATATCCTAAGCGAGCATAAATTTCTTCCGTGAAAAAAGTTCTATCAAAAATTAAATCCATAGGAATATCTTGCATTTTCTCTAAATAATCCATTAAAGCTTCATACATTTTTTGACTTAAACTTTTTCCCGTTTTGCTTTTATCTTTTTGACCTGATAAACGATATAAATTAGAGCCGGGTATATTTTCTCTTAAATAATTAGCTAAAGTTGTTTTTCCCGTTCCTTGGGGTCCCTCAATAACGATTAATTTTATATTTTTCATTTATTCACTACTTCTCTCTTTATTAATATAAATTATTTGAGCTACTTTCTTGTAAAAGTGGCAAAATTAAATTTAATGCCATTTTCTTCCTGCTCTTCTCCCATATTTATTTTCCAGTCATCGTTTTCATAGGCTGGGAAATAAGTATCGGCTAAGCTATCTGTCGCTTTAATTAAGGTTAAATACATTTTATCTGCTAAAGGATAAAAATATTTATACATCGAAGCTCCCCCAATAATAAAGCATTCTTCACCCTTTTTAATTTCTTTTTTAATCATTTCTTCTATATTGGTATACACAATTACCCTATTATCATTTATTTTCTTAGCATCATCAACAATAACAATATTTATTCTTTTAGGTAAAGGTGAGCCAATTGATAAATAAGTATTATACCCCATAATAACTTTATGATTTAAAGTTTTTTCTTTAAAGTATTTTAAATCCGATGGTAAATGCCAAATAAGGACGTTATTCTTGCCAATTTCTCTATTAGCTCCCACCGCGGCAATTAATGAAATCATACACTCACCGGCATTTTTATTTTTTCATGATGTTTGTATCTTATCAGTTTGATGTCTTTTAATTCTTTCGAATTATCAAAGGCAAAGAAGTCTTTTATTTCCGGATTAATCCATAATTCAGGAGCATCAAAATCCCCTAATTCATGATATCTTTGAATTTGTTCTTGAATACCCTCAATTTGATTAACATAAATGTGTAAATCCTTGGCATTATAATATAATTTACCAGGTTTTAATCCGGTTACTTGCGCAATTAAATGTACTAAAACCGCATATTGAGTAATATTAAAGGGCATGCCTAAAGGAACATCGTTACTTCGACATGTTACAATGGCATTTAACTTGCCATCAGTAACATCCCACATGGAATTCCATACACATGATGGTAAAACTGCTGTATCAAGATAATCATCTTGCCATAAACTCATAACCATTCTTCTATCTGTTGGATTTTCTTTAATTTTCTTAATTAAATTGTCCGTTAAATTAAATTTATTGACTATATAACCATAAGCTGTGCCTATGGTATGGGCATAATCTTTAGGAAATGTTCTATCTTGGTAATGACCATTTTCATCTATTTCCCATTCATTCCAAATTTTAGCGCCTCTTTCTTGCAACCATCTTACATCATTAGATTTAGCTTGATAAAACCATAAAAGTTCTAAAACTGCAGATTTAAAAGCCACAAATTTAGTTGTTAAAATAGGAAATTCTTCTTCTAAATCAAACTCAAATGATTTAAAGGGTATTTTAATAGTATCAATTCCTGTTCTATTAGGTACTCTTACCCCTTTTTCTAATATTTCTTCACATAATGCAATATACTCTTTATCCCATTTAGACATCTTCACCACTCCTTAATAATTTAATGGGTACTTACTTGTAAGTTCTAACACTTCCTCTTTTAATTTATTTAATGCTTCCTCATTATTTTTATTTTTTAAAGCCTCATCAATAATATGGGCAATATGTTTAAAATCATTTTCCTTAAGGCCTCTTGTAGTCATTGCGGGGCTTCCAATTCTAATACCACTAGCAACAGTGGCTTTTTCCGTTTCATTTGGAATAGTATTTTTATTAACGGTGATATGAATGGTATCTAATAATTCTTCAGCCTCTTTACCCGTAATACCTACACTTTTGACATCTAATAAAATTAAATGATTATCTGTACCACCACTTATAACGTGATATCCCATTTTAACAAATTCATCGCTCATTACTTTAATATTTTTTACTACTTGTTGCATGTATTCTTTAAATTCTGGTTGTAAAGCTTCATAAAAGCATTGTGCTTTAGCACCTATAACGTGCATTAAAGGCCCACCTTGAATACCGGGAAAAACTATTTTATTAATCTTTTTAGCAATTTCTTCATTATTTGTTAAAATAATGCCTCCTCTTGGTCCTCGTAAAGTTTTGTGTGTCGTAGATGTTACAACATCAGCATAAGAAAGAGGACTAGGATGTAAACCCGCTGCTACAAG
>CANQRA010000005.1 GCA_947626125.1 uncultured Bacilli bacterium | reverse complement strand
CTATATGAGCAGCGGCGTCCTGAGCGGCAGCAATGGCGTTCGCCCGGTCTTCTATCTTGGGTCTGAAACGGCGGAAATTAGTTCGGGAAAAGGGACTGTGGATTCACCGTTTATTGTGGGGACGGCGTAGAAAATACCGCCCTGGAGGGTTTAAGCCTCCGGGCGGCGCGTTAATTAAGGTCTTTATAGATTTAATATAGAGATATGGTAATCTTGAGGAAGAAAAAAGCGTTATGGTCAGAATAGCAACGGGAATTACAATGCGTGGAATGTGAATTCGAATGGCAACATGAACAACAACAATCTGAACAACAACAATGCGGTGCGCCCGAGACTTCTAGTACTTGTTGAGATTATATGGTCAAGGCTATATATTTGGAAAGATAGAAGACAAAGATTATCATGGATAGTTTTATCCGAAATGGAGACGAGGATGGTTGGTCTTACGAGACCGCCTTTATACTTCGTCATGTCGTTTGTCGTGAATTTTTAATCGAGTTTTTATGTAATAGAAAGAGGTTGAGATGCGCGATTATGTAGAAATTAGAAAATCAGGTAAGTTTTATAATACTTTTGGCGATGATGCCATTATTTTGCATTATCTACTAGGTTATAAAATCGTAAAAGATAAGGGTGGTGTTGGTTTTCCAGAGTCAGCTTATAATAAAGTTATAAATGCTTTGGAAGAAAATGAAGTTTCATATCAAGTATATGAAAAAGATGCTTTAATTATCGAAAACAATTTTAAAAAATTGAATAGCTACAAAAGTATAAAGAAAAAAGGCTTAAATAATTTATCCGTTGAAGAGAGGTTTAATAAGATATTTAATAAAATTAATAGTCTTTCAGGCGAAGAGTTAGAGAATATTTTAAAAGTTATTGAAAATGCAATATCATAGTGAAAGATTTTTAATTGTTAAAAATACGAAAAAATTTATCTTAGACTTAGAAAGAATTTTAGTAAATTTTCCTAAAAAAGAATATATTAATAAAGATTTATTATATAAAGATTCTTTAAAAGTTTTAGAATTAGTATATGTAGCTAATCATGTGGATAATTTAGATAAGAAAAAAGATATTCAAATAGAAATTGTAGCTAAAATTAATATGTTGGATTTTTATCTGGAAAGAGCCTATAAGAAAAGATATATAAGCGAAAAAGAATGCTTAAAAAAAGTTGGTGAATTAGAAGAAATAAATAAAATGATTTATAGTTGGATAAAAAATGAAAGAAAATGTTAATTTAAAGAATGTTTTAGAATTATATGAATTAGAAATATCTAAAAAAGTGAAAAATAAGAATAAAATTTATAATTTTGAAAAAAATAAATTTCAAAATATAAGTAAGATAGTAAATATTCTTAAAACAGGAAATTATGATGGAGGTTATTATAATATATTTTTGATAAAAGAACCTAAACATCGTATAGTAATGTCCTTAGGTGTTTCTGATAAAATTATTAATCATTTTGTAGCTAGATATATTTTAGAAAAGAAATTATCTAAATACTTAGATTCTCGTAATATTGCCACAAGAAAAAATATGGGTACTGATTATGGTATTAAATTATTAAAAAAATATCTTGAACTTAATAAAAAACATGAAAAATTTTATATTTTAAAATTAGATATTAATAAATACTTTTACTCCATTGATCATGATGTTTTAAAAAAGATGTTAAAAGATAAATTAAGCTTAGATGAATATAAATTCTTAAACATAATTATTGATAGTACAAATAGGGAATATATTAATAAAAAGATCTTAGATATTAAAGAAAAATATTTAAGTGTTCATCCTAATTTAGAAGAAGAAGTAAACGCTTTACCTTTATATTATAAAGGTAAAGGTTTACCGATAGGTAATATGACAAGTCAGTTTTTATCAATTTTTTATTTATATGCCTTAGATCATTATATAGTAAATAATTTACATGTAAAATATTATATAAGATATATGGATGATTTTATATTAATTCATCATGATAAAAAAATACTAGAAAATGCATTACAAGAAATAGAAGATATTTTAAAAAATAAGTATAAATTAAAACTTAATAAAAAGAAAACAAAAATTGTAAGAGAAAATGAAGGGTTTTCTTTTTTGGGATATACTTATAAAATAATAAATAAAAAAACAATAATCAAAGTACGAAAAGAAGCTTGCGAAAAGATAAAAAAGAGAGTCAAAAATGTTTTTTATATGTACAATAAGGGATATATAGATTTAAATTGTTGTTTTTGTTCAATAATGTCGTATTATTATAACCGTAAGTTTGGTAATGTTATGAAAGTTAGAAGAATTATAGATAGAAATTTCTTTGGAAGATTTGAAAATGGGAGTTAAAAATCGTTATTTATTTCTTAAAGGTGTTTTTCCAAAATCGGTGATTATATTTGAAAAGCGTAATAAATTAGTTAGTTATGGGGTAGATAAAGAATTGTTAAATTTACTTAAGAAAAATAATAGTAATGTAAATTATGTCGTCATAAAAAATATGTCTTTAGTGGAAAATAAAAAATACGAAAATAATTTATATGATTTTTATTATATTAAAATAAATTTATTAAAGTTAGTAGATTTGATATTAAGTAAAAGCAATTAACCATAAAGTAGTAGAGTATATGTTAGAAAGCCCGTTAATTCCATGGGTTTTCTTTTTATTAAATATTTATTCGCATAACCATTTTGATATATCTATAATTTGGACTCCTTCATATAAATATTTGTCATGTCTGGTTCTAGCTATAAGCATTTTAGGGTATGCATCTTTTATTTTCAATAAAGAGTCAACTTCGCGTTTGAAAGTATCATTTTCAAAATCACTTCCTATATCGTCTGAAACTTGAATATAGATTTTTTCATTTCTTTTCATTGCCACAAAATCAATTTCTTTCTCATATAAAACGCCAACATATATTTCATATCCTCTTCTAATTAATTCCATTGCAACTATATTTTCATAGATACTACCATAATTCATATTTTTTGTCCCTTGTATAGCGTATTTTATTGCATGGTCTGACAAATAATATTTATCCTGAGAAGCTAGATATTTCTTCTTATGAATATCATATCTTCTAACTTTATAAAATGCAAAAGATTCACATAAATATCTAATATAAGATGCAACCGTTTTATCATTCGTCTCGGCTTTAAAAGTGTTTAATGTATCAGTAATGTTTCTATAAGATGTAAGTATAGCAATATTATCTATTAAAAAATCACTAATACTATCTAGTAAAGGAATGTTTTGTATTTTGTTTCTCCTTACTATGTCTCTATCAATCATTGTTTTATAAACATCAGATAAATAATTATACTTTTTATCTAAATCTTTATATAAATATGAACCAGCAAATCCTCCTTCTAAAACATATCTATCGAAGGCTTCATCATTATTTTTTAAATCATAATATTGCAGAAACTCTTTATATGAAAAAGGAAATATTTCAATACTAAAGGTTCTGCCAGTAAATAAAGTGGCTAAATCGCTCGATAAAAGAAAGGCATTAGAACCAGTTATATAAATATCATATTTCTCTTCAGCATGAAAATTATTTATAGCTTTTTCAAAACCATTACACATTTGAACTTCATCAATCATAATAAAATTATTTTTTTTAGAATCGTATTTTTCAGAAACATAATTGATTAGTTCTTTATATTGTTTTAAATTATCGAATTTATCAAGATTATAATCAATATAAATAATATTGGAATTATTGTCATTTGCTTTAACATAGTCAATAAACATATTAAGTAGTTGTGATTTTCCACTCCGTCTAACACCCGTAATAACCTTTATATCTGGTGTTCCCATAACATCTATTATATCGTTCAAATACTCTCTTTTAATTATTTTCACGCTAATCACCTCTGCTAGCATTATATCATTTCATTTCGCAAAATACAATTTTTTTGGTTTTTGCGAAATGAAAATGTTTTGAAAGAAACTAAAACTCGTTATTATATTGCAATTTATTTAGAAGTTAAGTTATAATAATTATGGTGGTATTAAATGAATTTTATTATAAATGGTCATAGTATTATAGAAATTATCTTAATTACTTTTGTCGCAAGTTTATTTTTAATACCCATCTCTATTAAAACTGCTAATCATATTGGAGCCATTGATTTACCTAATGAAAGGAAAATCCATAAAAAAGCAATGCCAAGGTTAGGTGGTCTTGCTATTTTTGGCTCCTTTTTGCTTGGATATATTTTATATGGTTCCATTACTACTCAAATGATATCGATTTTAATTGGTTCATTCATTATCTTTTTAGTCGGCACCTTTGATGATATTAAACCCATTAAAGCTCGATATAAATTTTTAGTACAAATAATCGCGGCTTTAATCGTAGTTATCTATGGGCAAGTATATTTTAGTGAAATTAGTTTTTTAGGAGTAAATATTAAATTTAATTTGTTAATAAGTTATGTGTTATCAACATTTTTTATCGTAGCTATTTCTAATGCCATTAATTTAATTGATGGTCTTGATGGCCTAGCTGGGGGTATTAGTGCAATTTATTTCTTAACCATTGGTATTATTGCTTTTATCTTAAATAAAATGGGTGGATTAGATGTTATCCTTACTTTTATAATGTTAGGTTCTACTTTAGGATTTCTTGTTAATAATTTTCCTCCCGCTAAAATATTCATGGGGGATTCCGGTAGTTTATTTTTAGGCTTTATGATCGCGGTTATTGCTCTTTTAGGTTTTAAAGTAGCCACCCTTACAAGTCTCGTTATTCCGATAACTATTTTAGCTATTCCGATTTTCGACACATTACTGGCTATTTTAAGAAGACTATTAAAAGGGGAAAGTATTGGTACACCGGATAAAGAACACTTTCATCATCAACTTTTAAAATTAAAATTTTCTCCTAAAGTAAGTATTATTATTATTTATTTAATTAATATTATATTCTCAGCTATTTCCATTATATATGCGATTGGCAAAAATAAAGCGGCGATTGTTTTATATTTAGTCGTTTTATTAATGTTATTATTTGTAATATTAAATACCGATATTTTATATGAACATAAAAAAAAGGAGAAAAATAAATGAAAGTTCTTGTAATAATCCCTACTTACAATGAAAGCGAAAATATCGTTAATGTTATAAATGGTCTTCGTAAATATCAAGATAATAAAGAGTACATCCTAGATTATGTAATTATTAATGATGGTTCTTCCGATAATACCAAAGAAATATGTGAAAAAAATAAATATAATGTTATTAATTTAATTCATAATTTAGGTATTGGTGGGGCCGTGCAAACAGGTTATCAATATGCTTTAAAAAATAATTATGATATCGCTCTTCAATTTGATGGTGATAATCAACATGATGCTAAATATATTAAAGATTTAGTTATGCCTATTATTAATAAAGAAGCCAGTATGACGGTTGGTTCTAGGTATGTTTCTAACCTTAGTAATTTTAAATCAAGTAAAATGAGACAAATAGGGATTAAATTTTTATCTTTTGTTTTAAAGATAACCACGGGTAAAAAAATCTATGATATAACCTCTGGTTTTAGGGCGGTTAATAAAGATATAATTAGTTTATTTGCTGAAGATTATCCTAGTGATTACCCGGAACCGGAAACTGTCGTTGAAGTAATTAAAAAAGGTTATGTAGTTAAAGAAATACCAGTGCAAATGCATGAAAGAGAACATGGTAAATCTTCTATTACTCCCCTTAAAAGTATCTACTATATGGTTAAAGTTACATATGCTATGGTAGTAAGAAGTATCATTGAAAGGAAAGGTTAATCATGAATTTACATTTACGCATCTTTTTAATTTTATTAATTATTTTAGGAATGTATTTAATTATTAAAACAATTAGTAAGAAAAATTTATCAATGAAATATGGGATGTATTGGAGTATTATTTTTCTTTTTTTCTTAATATTAATAATATTCCCTAATATAATCGAATATATTGCAAAGTTATGTGGTTTTAAAGAAGCTCCTAATATGTTATTCTTAATTGCTATTTTTATTATCTTTTATATTATTTTTAGATTATATATTACAATATCTAAACTACAAGAAATAAATAAATGTTTAGTACAAGAGTTATCAATATTCAAAAAAGAGCAAAAGAAATAAACTTATTCTTTTACTCAGCATGAGTTTTTGGTATACTAATAAGTAGGTGTTATGAGATGTGGGAAGAACTAAAAAAAATAGACATTATAGAATTATTAATTTTACTTATGCCTTTAATCGATATTCTAAATACAGTTACTAATGTTAGTTTATCTTTATTATATCGAGGTTTATTTTTAGCAATGGTCCTTTTTTTCTTTTTATTTAAAAATGATAGTAAATTAAAAAAAGGTTCTTTTTGTTTGCTTTTTGTTATTTTTTCTTTTGCTTTAGTTTTTTCTTTTAATTATTATTTAAACAATGGTTTTATTAATTTATTTTGGGAAATTACCACTTTAATTAAGTTTATCTATTTACCTATTATCACGATTTGCCTAGTTAATTATTATGACGATAAAAATTTAAATATTAAAGAAATAATGCTTAAACTTGCTTGGGTTTATTCTTTATTCTTAATTATTCCTACTATTTTAGGTGTTAGTAATTTAAGCTATGATTATGGCAAAAAAGGTTATACTGGTCTTTTTTACGCTCCCAATGAAATAGGCACTATTTTAGCTATCTTAAGTCCCTTTGTCCTTCTTAATCTACAAAAAAAAGAACATAAAATGGGGGATTTTGTCTTATGTTTTTTGTTTATCCTAGCCATTTTTTTATTAGGAACAAAAACTCCTGTTTTAGGCTTAATTATTTCTTTGATAACCATTTTATTTATATCTATCATTAGACATATTATTTATAAAAATAATATTAAAAATATTATAATTAATGTTTGTTTAATTATTTTATCATTCTTTATATACAATCATTCTTATTTAATATTTAATATGTCTTATCAAAATAATATTTACGATAATAGTAACTTGGAAAGTAATATAAATCCTTCCCATGGAAATAACTTTTATAATCAAGAAGAGTTATATGCGAAAGATTATTTAATTAATTTTCCTACTACCTCGACAAAGAAAGATTTCAAAATGTTAGATAGCAAATTACTCAATATGATTTTTAGTAGCCGCAATATTTATATGGTTAAAAATTTAAATGCCTACAAAAATTCTTCTACCACTAAAAAAATAATTGGTCTTTCTCTTTATGGCGAATCAAGTAAAGAATTTGGTAAATTAGTCGAGTTAGATTTCATTGATATCTTAGTTAACTATGGTATTGCGGGCTTTCTTGTGTTAGCTATTGCCCTTATTTTTATTATCTTTATTGTTTTCTTTAAGTTTTTAAGAAAATTTAAAGAAAACATTCAAGATGATGAATTATGTTCTACTTACTTAAGTTTTATTATTGCGTTTTTAATAGCTTTAACCGCCGGCCATACTTTAGGGGCTCCAGCCGTTAGTTCTCTTTTGGCTTTAGTCATAACTTATTTAGTCAAAAAGTATCATTTATTAAAAACTTTTAAATTAGGTAATGTTATTTTAATAGTTATAAGTTCCTTATATATTGTTTTTGCTATTTCTTATTTACTTTTACCTTTAAAAAGTAAAAGTATTAACATTAATATTAACGTTAATAATAACAAGCTTTCTTTTGCTAATGGTGTTAAATTAGTAGAAGAAGAAAAGATTTCCTTTAATGGGATAGAAGATAGATTATTCTATTACACGCTTAATGATTATAGTCACTTTAAAATAATATTCGTGCAAAGACTATTAAGTACAGGTGATAGTTTAATGTTCTTAACTTTTACAAATGAAGAAGATAAAAATATGTTAGTTAATATTTCTTTTAATGATGAATTTAATAATTATACTCCAGTTAATAATGGTTTGAGCCTTGAAAATGAAAAAAATATTCTGCTTTCTAATTCATACCATTATAATAATGGGAGTGATGAAGTTACTACTTTTAATCCTTATGTAGTAAAAAATTTCTTAAAAGAAGAATTTGATTATCATAAAACTGGTAATAAAATCAAGAAAAGTTTTAATATTAAAACCAATACCTCTGTCGATACTTATTTAATTGTTTCTGACAATCAATTAATTAACTCTGATGAAACAATCCCTTATTTAACTTATAATGGTTTTTATACCAAAATAAATAATTATTATTTAAGAGATTTTATTAATTTAAAATTAGATTATCAAGAAAATAATCTTAACGAAATTTTACAAGAAAATTATTTAATGAGTTTAAATAATTATACCTATAATTATCATAATTTTTGGTATCAAGATTATGAATTAAATGAAGAAGTTACGATTAATCATAAAGATATTTATTTAGATTTAAATTATAATTATAATCTTTATAAAAATGTTGCTTTATTTGATGAAGAGATATATCAAAATGCAAGTAATATCTTATTAGAAGAATATAGCCAAAATAATTATATAAAAACGAATCGAGGAATAGTATTTAACTTACTAGAAACAACTTTTGCTAATCAAATGGGTGCTTTAAATATTTTATTAGAATATTATCAAAATCATAGATTAGCCAGTGTTAAATCACTTATTGATAAATTGTTAAATGAGTTTGTTAATCCAGAATGGTTAATTGGGGATAAAGATATTCATGCCTATGTAACAAGTGACTTAAGTTATAATGGAACAATTAAAGACTGTCATGTTATTAATAATTTAAAAACTTTAAAAGAAAATCTTCATGAAGTAGGGATTAATAAAAAAGAAATAGATAATTATATTAATATTTTAAATAATAAATTTAATGATAAATGTTAGGAAAGTAGATGTAAAAAATGACCAAAGAAAATATTTTAGGTATTGATGTCTCTGTAACTTCTTATGAAGATTTGAAAGAGGCTATTAATGAAGATATTGAGAAGAAGAAAAAATCTTTTATCGTGGCTATTAATCCCGAAAAAGTATTAAAAGCAAGAAAAAATCAAGAATTAAAAGATTTACTGAATAAAGCAAGTTATGCTATACCTGATGGGGTAGGAATAATTTATGCTTCCAAAATAAAAAAAGGGCAAATTAAATCCCGTATAACTGGTATTGACTGCATGGATATGTTATGTGGGTTAGCTAGTGATAAAGGTTATAAAGTTTTTCTTTATGGAGCAAAAAAAGAAGTTATTGAAAAAGCCAAAATAAAATTAGAAGAAAAATATAAACAAATTAAAATTGTGGGTACCATTGATGGTTATGAAAAAGATGAAGAAAAAATAGTTAAACAAATTAATGAAAGTAAGGCTGACATTATTTTTGTAGCTTTAGGTTCTCCTAAACAAGAAAACTGGATTATGGAACATATGGAAAAATTAAATGTTTCCATTTTTCAAGGGGTAGGTGGTTCCTTTGATGTCATAAGTGGCAATATTAAAAGGGCCCCTCTCTGGATGCAAAAAGCTGGTTTAGAATGGTTATATCGTTTAATTAAAGAACCCAAAAGAATATTTCGTCAATTGAAATTAGTTAAGTTTTTATTTTTAATCATTTTTAGTAAGAAAGAAATATAATTTAAAAAAATATAAATGTATGGTAAAATAAGAAAGGAAGAAGGTAGTAATGATGAAAATAAATGTCATTGGTCTTGGTTATATTGGTTTACCTACTGCCCTTACAATGGCTAATGCTGGTTTCCAAGTAATTGGCACCGATTATAATTCGAAAATTATTGAAAAATTAAATAAAGGCATCGTAACTTTTAAAGAAGATGGCTTAGAGGATTTATTTAAGAATGCCGTAAATACAGGTAACATAACTTTTACTACGGAATATCAAAAAGTAGATTATTATATTATTTCTGTTCCCACCCCTTATGATAAATTTTCGAAAAAAGTGGATGCAACTTATGTTGTAAATGCCGTTAAAGATGTTTTAAATGCTTGTGATGATGGGGCAACTATTATTATTGAGTCAACCGTATCTCCGGGAACAATCGAAAAAGAAATTAAACCAATTATTAATAAAAATGTTCATTTAGTTCATGCTCCAGAAAGAATAATTCCTGGCAATATGATTTATGAATTAAAACATAATTCGCGGACAATTGGCGCCGATGATAAAGAAGTAGGCAAAAAAGTAGCTGAAATATATGGCAAAACCACCGATGGCGAAGTAGTTGTAACCGACATTAAAAGTGCTGAAATGACCAAAGTAGTGGAAAATACTTTTAGAGCTATTAATATTGCTTTTGCTAATGAACTAGCTAAAATATGTAGTCATGACGGAATGGATGTCTATGAAATTATTCGCATTTGTAACAAACATCCAAGAGTTAATATCTTAAATCCCGGTCCTGGCGTCGGTGGTCATTGTATTTCCGTTGACCCTTGGTTTTTAGTGGGAGATTATCCACAAATTGCGTTACTCATTAATACGGCTATGCATATTAATGATTCCATGCCGGAGTTTGTTTTAAAAAGAGTATCCGAAATTTTAGAAGAAAATAATATAACTGATTATAGTAGAGTAGGATTATATGGTCTAACTTATAAAGAGAATGTTGATGATTATCGGGAAAGCCCTACATTACAATTATTAGAACATCAAAAAGAACATTTAGCTACCCCTCTAAAAGTATATGACCCTTATATAAAAGAAGATTTAGTACCTAATCAATACCATGATTTAAAAACATTCTTAAATGATGTTGATGTGGTTATTATCATGGTTAAACATCAAGAAATTATTGATAATATGGATTTATTAAAAGATAAAATAGTTTTTGATACGCAAAATGTTTGTCATTTGCCAAAAGTTTATAAGTTATAAGGTGATTTATGAAATTATTGATTGGAAGCCCCATAAAACAGAAAACTTCTATTTTAGAGGTTTTTTTAGAAAATTTAGTTAAAATGGATTTAGATGGTTTAGAAGTAAGTTATTTCTTTATCGATGATAACATTGAAGAATCTTCTTCTGAACTATTAAAAAAGTTTCAAAAAGCAAATAAGAATGTTATTTTAAAAAACTATTTAGATTTTGGCTATGAGCCTGGTCTTAATTATCAAAATCAGGATACTCATAGTTGGAAAAAATCTTTAATTGAGAGAATAACTACTTTTAAAGATGCTATAATAAAATATGCTCAAAATAACTCCTTCGATTATTTATTTTTTGTTGATTCTGATATTATTATGAACCCCCAAACAATTAAGCATTTAATTAAACAAAACGTCGATATTGTCTCAGAAGTATTTTGGACTAGTTGGAATCCTGGCGATAATTTAGCTCCCCAAGTTTGGTTGCAAGATGAAAGCAAATTATATATTAGAAATTGGGATTCGGAGTATAGTAAAAGTGAAATCAAACAATATACCAAAGATTTTGTTGCCAAATTAAAAATTCCGGGGCTTTATGAGGTTGGTGGCTTAGGGGCTTGTACATTAATATCTAAATATGCCTTAACTAAAGATTTAAGTTTTCAATGCATTCCTAATATATCTTTTTGGGGTGAAGACCGTCATTTTTGTATTCGTGCTCAAGTTCTTGGCCTTAAACTATATGTAGATACCTTTTATCCTGCCTACCATATTTATCGGGAAAGTTATTTAAGTGGGGTTGATGATTACATCCAAAATGGCTTTAACCCTCATGCCTTTATATATAATCCTTTAGCTAGAAGCAAAAGAAATCTTAAAAATAAAATAAAAAATTTAGTGTGTTCTAAAATAAATAATTTTAAAATCTTGTGGCGAGAATATTCTAATAGTAGATTTTTAAAACATCGCGTAGTTAATACAGAAGAGAAAATAACTTTAACCATGGTGGTCAAGACTGAAAAAGATAATAATTATTTAGAAAAAATCTTAAAGCAAACTTTAAAGTATGTAGATGAATTTGTTATTTTTGTTAGTTCTAAGGAAGATATAGCCTTAATTAAAAAAATTCTTGTTAATAAAAAAACTCACATAATTAAAATTGATATAAATAACTTTAATCGGCAAAAGCAATGGGAAGAAACGCTTAAATTTAATCCGGATTGGCTATTATTTTTAGATTCTGATGAAATATTCGATAATAAAATAATTAAAGATATTAAGTATATGCTCAAAAATAGAGAAGTTGATGTTTATACATTTAATATTAAAACTCAAAATAATTGTTATAAATATCCCCATTTAATTCGCTTTCAACCCCATTTTAGATATCAAAAACAATTTGTTGGTAGATTGCCTAAAAATATTTTAAGATTAAATTACATTAACAGTGATATTATAATTAGTTATAAAGGTACTAAAGCTAATGATGGCCAAAAATTTGAGGATTTAATATGAGAGTAAAAAATTCTAGTTTAAATATTATTTTTGGGTTAACCTCTTTAATCTTAACTTCTATCTTAGGTTTTGTTTTATCCAAGGTCTTCTTACAAAATTTGGGCCTTGAATTTAATGGCTTAAATGGTGTCTTTAATAATATTATTAATATTTTAGCTATAACCGAATTAGGTATTGCTGGGGCTATAAATTATGCTTTATATAAACCAGCATCACAAAAAGATTATGATAAAATAAGTTCTATTTTAGTTATTTTTAAAAAGTTTTATAAAATCATAGGAACTATTATTTTTCTTTTATCTTTAATAGTTACGGTTTTTATTCCCATTTTCTTTAAAGATAAAACTATTGTAGATAATTATATTAGATTTTCTTTTATCTTATGTTCTATTAATACTATCGTAAGTTATTTCTTTGCCTACAATCGTAATCTATTTTATGTTATGCAAAAAAATTATGTTACGACAATCGTCGATTTTGTTTTTAAAACTTTAAAATATATTACCCAGATAATTACTTTAATTATTTTTAAGAATTTTATTCTTTACTTATTAATTAATATTTTTTATACTACTTTAAATAATATTGCTATTTATGTTTTAGCAAGAATTTATTATCACGAAGTCAATATTAAAAATAAAAAGGTTGATAAAAAAATTGAAAAAAGCATTTTAGATTCGGTTAAAAGTTTAGCCGTTGTTCAATTGCTAAGTACCCTCATTAATTTTACAGATAATTTAATTATTTCTACCTTCATTAGTGTTAATACTTCTGGTTTATATGTGAATTATAGTTTTATATTTAATCAATTAACCCAGATAATTACCACTATCTTTCATGGCTTTGGGGCTAGCATTGGTAATTTAATTACTGAGAATAATGGTCAGAAAATTAAAAATATTTTTATTAACTTACAATATGTAGCCTTTTTTATTGGTTTATTTTGTTTATTGGGATTATATTTTTTGACCGAGCCTTTTATTACTCTTTGGATTGGTCAAGAATATTTATTAAGTCATAGTGTTCTTATTATTTTAATAATTAATCTTTATTTGTTAGTTGCTCGTCAACCTATTAATTATTATATGAATACGGGTGGTTATTTTAAAAAGTTAATCTTTCCTTTTTCGTTGGAGGCAATCATTAACTTAGTAATTTCTATTATTTTAGCTTTAAAAATAGGTTTAATTGGGGTTTTCCTTGGCACATTAATTTCTAGTGTTATCTCTTATTTCATTTCCGCCTTAAGACTTAGTAAAATAATTGATTTAGATTTTAAAAAATATTTAAGAACCCAATTAGCCTTTTCTTTTATTGCTTTATTTAATGTTCTCATTCTACAATTTATTTTCCATTTATTTATCCCTGAACAACTTATTATTAAACTCATTTACATATTTATTATTATTTGTCTTTTCTATTTTATAGAATGCTTAATAATGATATTTAAAAATAAAGAATTAGCATATTTAAAAAATATTTTAACCAAAGTAATATCTAAGATATTTAGAAAGGAATATGTATGAAAATTTCGATAATAATTCCCGTTTTTAACAGTGCAGATTATCTTAAAAGGTGTCTAGATTCTATTACTAAGCAAACCTTTAATCTAGACGATGTTGAAGTAATCATTATCAATGATGGCTCTACCGATAAGAGTGAAGAAATTATTAAACAATATAAATTGAAGTTAAATTTGCATTATTTAAAGCAAAAAAATCATGGTCAAAGTTATTCTAGGAATAAAGGCTTAAAGATAGCCAAAGGTGAGTATATTACTTTTATCGATAGTGATGACTTTTTAGCTAGTACGATGCTAGAAAAGTTATATAAAGAAATTATTCAAAATGATTATGATATAGTGACTTGTGCTTTAGCCAAAGTTAAAGGTGAAAAAATAAAGCCCCTTATAGAATGCTTAAGTCAAGATGAGATAAGAAATTTTATTTTAACTAAAGTAGGACCTTGTAATATGCTTATCAAAAAAGCGTTTTTACAACAAAATAATTTTTCTTTTCCCCTTCTTCATAAATATGAAGATATTGCCGTTATACCTCTTCTAGGTTTAAAGACTGATGTTAAAATTAAAGCTTTACCAGAAGTTCTTTATTATTATTATGATAATAGTAACTCTGTAATGAATTCATCGAAGTACACCAACGATTTTGATGATATCTTTACGTCAATGTCTCTTCTTTTAAAAAATGCCCAAAAAGAAGTTACATATAAAAAATATTTCGATGAGATAGAGTATTTATTTATTCGTCATTTGCTTATGAGTGCTGGTTTAAGGTATGCACGATTTAATGACCCGGATAAGAAAATACCCGTGATTAATTCTTTTATGAGAGAACATTTTCCTAATTGGAAAAAAAATAGATATTTTAAAAAATCATCCATAAAATATAAACTAACTGCTTTTCTCATTAATAAAAAGTGGACCAAAATGATAAAAATAATAGATTTAATGCGAGGTAAAAAATGAAAAAAATAGCTATCTTTTCTAACGATTTAAGTGTTGGAGGAATTCAAAAGTCATTGTATAATCTTTTAAATAATATTGATTTAAAAAAATATGAAATAGATGTTTATTTAATGGGGAAAAAGAATTTTTATCAAGATAAAATACCTAAAGAAATAAAAATATATTATTTAAAAGAACATCATAAATTATTTAAATATTTACCATATAAAATTTTAAATAAATGTTTTCAATATGAGGGATTAAATAAAAAATATGATGTGGCGATTGATTTTGATGGATATCAAAAATTAACTGCTTTAAATGCCTTAAAATGTTCTGCCCATAAAAAAGTTATGTGGATTCACAATAATGTTATCGAAAAAGCCAAATATGATAAAAAATATAAAATAGCTAATCTTTTAACCAAAGATAAGAATAAATATTTTGATGAATATGTCGGCGTATCGAAGGGCGTAATTTTACCATTTTTAAAGAGTAATCATTTAAAAGAGATAAAATATCATATAATTCCTAATTTAATCGATACCGAAGAAATATTCAAAAAAGCCGAAGAAGAATGCGATTTAGTAGTTGACCCCCAAAAATATAATCTTTGTTCTTTAGGCCATTTAAATATTCAAAAAGGGTTTGATATCTTATTAAAGGATTTAAAAGAATTAGTGTTATTTCGCCAAGATTTTCATTTTTATTTAATTGGTTCTGGTAAAGAACAAAAGAAATTAAATAAATTAGTGAATAAATGGCATTTAAATGAGTATGTAAGTTTTTTAGGCTATCAAAAAAATCCTTATAAGTATTTAAAATTAATGGATGGTTTTGCTTTAACTAGTCGTTATGAAGGACAAGGAATGGTTTTATGGGAAGCAAAATGCTTAGGTCTTGAATTATTTATGAGTAAAAATTTAGAACAATACAATAATGATTTAAAGGGGTACGATGACATCGTCGAAGCTCTTAAAAAAGCGGAGAAAAAGCCTAAAGTGTTTGATGATTTAAGACAATATAATGAACAAATAATGGCATCGTTAGATAATTTATTTAATTAAAGGGAGGATTTATGAAAAAGAATATTATTTATATTATAATTATATTGCTAACTACTCTTGATATATTTACAAATTATAATATTGTTACTAAATTTTCCCTTTTATTTCTTTGCTTATTAATCTTATTCTTAAGCATAAAAAATAAAATTCCTAAAACATTCCCTAAAATAATTTATTTATTAGTTTTTTATTTTATAACTTACTTTTTATTTAAATTCTTTCGTTATAATTTAGTTTACGCGGTAAAATCTATTTTTATCTTAATTAAAATTTTTGCTTTTCCTTTGCTAATCTATTTTATTTGTCAAAATAAAGATAAAGATAATCAAAAGAGTAGCTTTATTTTTCTTCTTATCTTAAGTTTAATTATGATAATTAAGATGATTTTAAGTCATACTCTAAATTTAGAAGAATTAATTTTAATATTGAGTTGTTTAATTTTAATTTATCCAGCCAAAGAATGGTTGAAATATATAATTATTATTATAACAATCTCCTTATCTCTAATTTTTAAAAACAATCTATTATTGCTTTATGCGGCTATTTTAATTATAACGTCAATCTATTTCCATCTGCAAAATCATCAAACGAGAAAAGGCATTGTTATTTTAAGTATTCTTTTAATTTTTAGTCTTTCTTCTTTTCTTTTCCTTCATACCCCTTCATTAGAAAATAAGACTAATTATGTTATTAATGATTATGAATTTCCCATCCATCCTTATGAAGTAACTAACATTAATACTTATAGTGATTTTATTTCCTCATTTAAAACTACTGACATAAAGGATATTATCTGGGGCTATAATTATCATTTTATTAATTTAAGCGATAGTATTATAACCGTTTTTCTCCATCTAGGAATATTAGGTTTTCTCCTTTATCTCTCCCTTTATTATTATTTGCTAAAAAAATTACATGTTTTAAATAATCCTTATATAATATCTATCATAATTTTTTGCTTTATGACTAATATTATTTATTTACCTATTATGGCTCTTATTATTGGTTTATGCCTTCGCCAAGAAGATGTCAAAGAAGAAGAGTACGCTACTATCTTTACTTTAAAGAAACTTCTCTTATTAATAGGAATCATAGTTCTTTCTTTTCTTCTACCATTCTTAATTAAATCTTCCACTTCTAATATAATTGTAGATTTGGAATTACAAAACACTTTAAAAGTTTTGAATGATTATGAGTTAGATTTGGCCGAAGAAAATCATTATAATGATGAGGCTCTTAAAGAAGATATTTACTACTATTATTTAAAAAAGCATAACAAATTAATTGCTACGATTATTTTCTCTCAAAGAAATATTAATGGGGTAGTATTAAACTTTATAACCATTAATAATCAAGAGGCGTTAGTTAAAATTAATTTAACTTTAAGTAAGGAACAATTAACTACTTTAAAAGATTTTGCTTCTTTTAACGAAAGACCACCATATAGTACAGTAGTAGGTTATGATAAGAAGCTTTTACCAATCGGGTACTTTAAAGATTCTAAGCAAGAAATGATTTTAGGAAGAAGTATATCGTATAAAACATTGATTAGTAATTATGAAGGAGGCAATAAATCAGTTGTTTACGATTTAATAAGTCAAGAAATTGATTTTAAGGATAACAAGAAAGAAATCATAATTAATCCCAATACTTCTGTAGATACTTATGTAATTACTAGTGAAAATCCATTATTTGCTAGTGAAGATAGCTTAAAACAATTTATTGATATTATTAATAATAATAGTTCTTGGCTTACTTATAAAGGTAATTTATATAAAATTCAATATTCAATTGACCCTTTTACCCGGGAAGGATATAGTAAAATATTAGGTAAATTGATTGAAGAAGATTTTTATAATGCTAGTCTTACTGATAAGAGTCCTCTTTTCCAAGCTTTAAGTGAAAATGCTTTTTATGTATTATATAATTATACCCCAAGACATTCATCTTCCGGCATTTGGTTAACTGAATATACGAGTACTTGGTTAAGTAAAGATTATGGTACCAAAGCTTATTATATTGATACAAGATATAATGAAACGATAGGTTATCTTTTATTAACTAAATATGAAAGAGAAAAGAAGGAAAAATATTTAGAAGCCTTTTTAGCATATGCTGATTTTATCTATCATAATTGGCAAAATAAAGAGGGAGTATATACGGTGGATAATCTTTTATTGATGCAAGATTATTTTGCTTATTCCAATAAAACTTATACGCATTCTTCTTTTAATCATCAATTAGCTTTAATTAATTATTTATTTAAAGCATATGAGGTAACTAATGATAAAAAATATTATCAAGTAGCTAAAGAAATGCTCAATAATATAATCGGCTTTAAAGATAAATGGATTAAAGAAAATGGTGATTTATGGTATCAAGTTAATCAAAATGGTGTTTTTAGTGGTACTGATTATGAAATAGTAACTTTAGAAGACTTATTGTTTACCCAAAATTACTTATGGCAATTTGATAAAACAATTAATAAACAAATTATGCAATATATTGAAAGTAAAATTACTTACTTGCAAAACAATAAAATTAGTATTCCTCAAAATGATATAAAAAATTATAAAGAATTAAAATCGAAAATTTAATAAAGAAAGAAGTTGAAGAAAATGAAGAAAATTAAAGTAATGAGTATTTTTGGGACGCGACCTGAAGCGATTAAAATGGCTCCCTTAGTTAAAGAATTAGAAAGTAGAGAAGAAATCGAAAGTATTGTTTGTGTTACGGCTCAACATAGAGAAATGCTTGACCAAGTATTAGAGACTTTTCAAATTAAACCCGACTATGATTTAAACATTATGAAACAAGGGCAAACTTTAACAGAAATAACCACTAGAGCTTTAAGTGGATTAGAAAATGTTATTAAAGAATGTGCTCCAGATATTGTCTTAGTCCATGGTGATACCACGACTACTTTTGCTGGAGCTTTAGCCGCTTTCTATAACAATGTTTCAATTGGGCATGTGGAAGCAGGCCTTCGTACCTATGATAAATACGCTCCATACCCCGAAGAAATGAATCGCCAAATGGTTGACCGGCTAACCGATATGTATTTTGCTCCCACTGAAATAAGCAAAGATAATTTACTTAAAGAAAATATTAGCGAAGATAAAATATATATTACCGGAAATACCGCGATTGATGCTTTACAAACCACTGTTTTAGGTAATTATCATCACGAAGATTTAGAATGGCTTCAAGATAACGAAAGAATGATTTTACTTACTTGTCATAGAAGAGAAAATCTAGGCGAACCTATGCGGCATATTTTTACCGCGATTAAAAGAATAGTTAATGAATTTAGTGATGTTAAAGTTATTTATCCTATTCATTTAAATCCGAAAGTAAGAGATATTGCTAAGGAAATATTTAAAGACTGTGACCGGGTTAAATTAATTGAACCCTTAGAAGTATTTGATTTTCATAACTTTCAAAATAAGAGTTATTTAATTCTTACC
Source organism: uncultured Bacilli bacterium (assembly GCA_947626125.1). GTDB lineage: Bacteria > Bacillota_I > Bacilli_A > RF39 > UBA660 > SIG200. Next base: position 20,457 of record CANQRA010000005.1, on the reverse strand, counting down.
GACAGTGGAGGAATTCAAGAAGAAGCCCCATCTCTAGGTAAACCAGTTTTAGTCTTAAGAGATACGACAGAAAGACCTGAAGGAATAGAAGCTGGTACTTTAAAATTAGTGGGTACCGATGAAGAAGTTATATACCAAGAAACGAAAAAACTATTAACAGACCCTAAAGAATACGAGAAAATGAGTAAAGCCTCTAATCCTTATGGGGATGGGAAGGCCTCTCAATATATTGTGGATGCCATTATCCAAAAATTTAAAAATTAGTTATTTAGCACAAATAAGAATTACTATTCATAAGATATTTTAGAGGTGGATTATGAATTTAAGTGATTCTTTTTTTAATAAGGTAGAGAAAAAAACCAAAGTAGATAAGGATACTATATTAAGTTTAGCTAATAAATTACAAAATGGTAATATGCAAGATGAAAATACTTTAAGGGAGGTTATTGATACTTTATGCCAAATGACCGGGAAAAAAATATCTAAGGAGCAAAGCGATAAAATCATCTCCCGAGTTCAAGGAGGGAAAGTCCCTAATAACATTGATAAAATGTTCTAATTAATGATTTTTTCTTGCAATGGTATTCATTTTGTGATAATCTATATTATAGTAAGAATAAGAGGAGTGTAATTAATGGAAGAATTTTTAAATAGATTATATAGTTATGAATATTTTGGGACATATTTAATGATAGCCATTATTGTTTTATTGCTAATTTTTGTTATTGTTCTCTTTTTTGGGAAAAAAGACCAAAAGAATAGAGAAATCGAAGAAACGAAAAAACTTCAACAAATTAATGTGGAAAATACTTTTAAAGAAGAAGATAATAAAACCGCGGTTGAAACCATTAATACTCCCGTTAATAATACTTCAAACGAAGTTATGGGTAATATACCAGAAACTTTAGACACTAACATACCAGTTTCTAATATAGCTATTGAAAACATTCCAGAACCAAACCAAGAAACCACTCAAGTAGCAGCTCAAGAAAAAGTCCTTGATAATACGATTGTCGTACCAAACATTGAAAGCCTTAATGATACTAGTTTTAATATGAATGCCGAGCTTCCGGTAAATAATCCAGTAGAAAATTTAGAACCGGAAAAGACTGTTATTGAAACTTTGAATTTTGAAGAACCAAAAGCAAATGAAGAACCATTTACCCCAGTATTTGCTAAGGAAGAAGAAAAACCATTTGTTTTCAATGATACTCCTATTCCTGATACTGCAGATGCTCCTAAAATACCGGAATTTAATTTTGATGATATAATCAAAAATATTGAAGAAGAAAATAAAAAAGAAGAAATAAAAGAAAATGATTTTAAAAATAAAGAAGTTTTTAGTTCTGTCTTTGTCGAAGAACCAAAAATTGATATACCAAAGGCTGAAGTAAAAGAAGAAGTTAAAGATATTCCTAAGAAAGAAGAATTAGAAATGGAATTACCAACTTTAAAAAAGAATATTTCCAATAATAATGATGTTATGGAAGAAACCGTTAAAATTGATTTACCATCCTTAAGTGATTTAACCGGTGAATCTTATGATGTTCGTAATTAAACTCTTAATTTAAGAGTTTTTTTCTGCCAAAATAAAGGAAAATTGTTCTTTCCTTAATTTACATCTTAAAATTTAAATGTTAAAATATTTATGGTGAATAGATATGACAAAATATGATGAAACATCAATTAAAATACTTGAAGGATTAGAAGCTGTAAGAAAAAGGCCTGGTATGTATATAGGTTCTACCGATAAAAGAGGGCTTCATCATTTAGTATGGGAAATTGTTGATAATGCCATCGATGAAATTATTAATGGATATGGTAATTATATAAAAATTGTTTTACATGGGGATGGTTCTATTACTATCGCTGATAATGGAAGAGGAGTTCCAATTGGGATGCATGAAAGTGGTAAATCAACTCCTGAGGTTATTTATACCATCTTACATGCCGGTGGTAAATTTGAATCAGGTAACTATAAAGTAAGTGGTGGCCTTCATGGTGTTGGCGCATCCGTTGTTAATGCTCTAAGTAGTAAAATGGATGTTTTAATTTATCGGGATGGAGTAATTTCGAATATTAGGTTTACGGATGGGGGAAAAGTAGAATCACCTTTAAAAAAAGTAGGGGATTCGAACAAAACCGGGACAGTTGTAACCTTTATGCCGGATTATACGATTTTTAAGAATTGTTCTTTTTCTTATACAACAATTTGTGAAAGAATGCAAGAAAGTGCGTTTTTAATTCCTAGTGTCACTATTGAAGTAATCGATGAAGAAAGTAAAAGAGAAGTTAAATATCATTATGATGACGGATTAACTAATTTTGTTGAATATATTAACGATGGTAAAAATACTTTGCATAAAGTTTTAAATTTTAGTGGAACTAAAAATGATATTGAAGTTAATGTAGCGTTGCAATATACCGATACTTATAATGAGAATATTGTTTCCTTTGTTAATAATGTTAAGACGAGTGATGGAGGTACACATGAAGTTGGTTTTAAAACTGGCATCACTAAAGCCTTCAACGATTATGTTAAAAATAATAATTTAATTAAAGGCAAAGATAATACTTTTGATGGTTCGGATGTAAGAGAAGGTTTAACCGCGGTTATTAATTTAAGAATTCCTGAAGCAAGCTTACAATTTGAAGGCCAAACTAAGGGAAAATTGGGTACACCAGAAGCAAGGAGTATAACCGAAAGTATTACTTATGAAAAGATTAAATTTTTCTTAGAAGAAAATAAAGAGATTGCTTTAAATATTGTGGAAAAAGCTTTAAAAAGTAAAGTAGCTAGAGAAGCTGCGAGAAAAGCTCGGGAAGAAGCCAGAAATGGTAAAGGCAAAAATAAACTAGAAAAAAATTTATCGGGTAAACTAGCTCCGGCGACCACTAAAAATGGCAAGATTAATGAGCTTTTCTTAGTGGAAGGGGATTCTGCGGGTGGTTCTGCTAAAAGTGGAAGAGACCGTAAATTCCAAGCAATTTTGCCTTTAAGAGGAAAAGTAATTAATGCCGAAAAAACTAGTGTGGAAGAAATTTTAAAAAATGAAGAAATAAATACGATTATTCATACGATTGGCGCTGGCTTAGGTAGTGATTTTATCGTGGAAGATTCTGCCTATGATAAAGTTATTATTATGACCGATGCCGATGTTGATGGTTCCCATATTCAAATTTTACTTTTAACATTCTTTTATCGTTTTATGCGTCCTTTAATTGAAGCCGGTAAACTTTATATTGCTAAACCACCATTATATAAAATAGATTATGGTAAAAAACATTTTTATGCTTATAGTGATGAAGAAAGATATAAGATTGTTTCGGAAAATACGGGTAAACCAGATATATCGCGAAATAAAGGTTTAGGTGAAATGAATCCTGATGAACTTTGGGATACCACGATGAACCCCGATACAAGAACCCTTATTAGAGTAAATATCAATGATGCTTCTTTAGCGGAAAAAAGAGTTAATGTTTTAATGGGGGATAAAGTAGAGCCTCGTAAAGAATGGATTGAAGAAAATATCATCTTCACCATGGAAGATAATTACAGGGTAGAATAATGGTGATGTAATGGAAAAAATATTAAAGAAAATTGAAGATTATGCTTTAGAAGAAATTATGGGGGAAAGATTTGCAGCTTATGCGAAAGAAATCATTCAAGATAGAGCCATTCCTGATGTCAGAGATGGATTAAAACCAGTACAAAGAAGAATTTTATACGCCATGTATAATGCTGGCAATACTTATGAAAAGAAATATATTAAAAGTGCCGCGACAGTTGGTGATGTATTAGGTAAATATCATCCACATGGCGATTCCTCTGTATATGATGCCATGGTTAGAATGAGTCAATGGTGGAAACAAAGTACCCCTTTAATTGATATGAAAGGTAACAATGGTTCCATGGATGGCGACCCAGCTGCAGCTTATCGTTATACTGAGGCTAGACTTGCGAAAATTAGTAATGAGCTTTTAGGTGACTTAGATAAAGATACAGTTGAATGGGCGCCAAACTTTGATGACCGGTTACTTGAGCCAACGGTTTTACCGGCAAAATTTCCTAATCTTTTAGTTAATGGTACCATGGGTATAAGTGCTGGATATGCCACGAATATTCCTCCTCATAATCTAGGGGAAATAATTGATGCAACGATAAAAAGAATTGAATCGCCTAATTGTCATTTAGATTCTATTTTAGAAATCGTTAAGGGACCTGATTTTCCGACGGGTGGTATAGTCGAAGGAATTGAGGGTATTAAAGAAGCCTTTAAAACTGGTCATGGAAGAATTATTGTTAAATCTAAATATGAAATTGTTAAAGAAAAAGGTAAAGAAAAAATCCTTATAACGGAAATTCCTTATGATGTTAATAAAGCTTTATTAGTTAATAAAATAGATTCTTTTCGGATTGATAAAAAAATCGAGGGTATAAGTGAAGTAAGAGATGAATCAGATAGGGAAGGTTTAAGAATAGCCATTGATATTAAAAATGGTGCTAGTAGTGAATTAATTCTTAATTACTTACTTAAAAATACTGATTTACAAATATCTTATAATTACAATATGGTCGCTATCGTTAACAGGGTACCAAAAACCTTAGGTATTGTTGAAATCCTTGATGCTTACATAGCCCATTTAAAAGAAGTTATCACAAGAAGATGTACCTTTGATTTAAAAGTTAAAGAAAAAAGATTAGAAATAGTTGAAGGCTTAATAAAATGTCTATCTATTTTAGATGAAGTTATTAAAGTAATAAGAGCAAGTAAAAATAAAAGTGATGCGGAAACTAATTTAGTTAAAGAATTTTCTTTTACTGTTGAACAAGCAAAAGCCATTGTTAACTTACAATTATATCGTTTAACAAATACCGATGTTGTTGCCTTAGAAGAAGAGTTAGCTAATTTAAATAAATTAATCGAAGGTTTAAAAGCTATTTTAAGTGATGAAGAAGCTTTAAAATATGTGATGAAAAAAGAATTAAAGATAATTAGAAAAGAATATGCTACCCCAAGAAAAACAATGATAAAAGAAGAAATTACGGAAATTAAACTAGATATGCGCGAAATGATTCCGAAAGAAAATGTATCAGTCATTGTGACTAATGAAGGCTATGTTAAAAGAGTACCTAGTAAAAGTGTGGCATCATCTGATGGCGAAACTTTATTAAAACCTGGGGATTATGTTACTAATTTATTTAATACAACAACCCTAGATAATATTATTTTATTTACTAATTTAGGTAATTACTTATTTATTCCTGTTTATAAAATATTTGAAGCTAAATGGAAAGAACTTGGTAAACATATTAGTAATCTTGTTCCTTTACAAGAAAGTGAAAAAGTTATCAATGCTTTTATTTTTGAAAATAATAAAAATTTAGTCTTATTTACTAAATTAGGAATGACTAAACAAATTAATATGAATGATTTAGTCGTTAATCGTTTTAATAAAAGTTATACGGCAATTAAATTAAAAGAAAATGATACTTTAGTTAGTGTTTGCTATGCTTCTAAAGAAACTCTTCTTGTTACTAAAAATGGTTATTATTTAAGATATAATACGGAAGAAATACCTTTAAGTGGTCCTAAAGCATCAGGAGTAAAGAGTATTAATTTAGCCAGTGATGAAGTAGTAAATGGTTTAAACTTTAAAGAAGATGATGAATATCTAAATATTTTCACTAATAATTTAACGGGTAAAAGAATTAAATTAAATGAATTAAAAACTTTAAGTCGCGCTAAAAAAGGTAATATGTTAATTAAGAAAAATAAAACAGTTAATTATTATATTACCCATGCTTATGTTACTAGTAGTAGAGATATTATCTTAATGAAAAAAGATAATGAAATAACCGAAATAAAAAATAGTGATATTCCTATTATGGATACCGTTAGTAATGGTAGTTCTTTAACTAAAGGTTATGTTAATGAATTTAGTTTAAAATATATTCCTTTAAATATTATTAATAAAGAAGAAATAGTTAAAGAAGAAGATACTTTTAAAGAAGAACAAATGTCTTTTGAATCTTTTACTAATGATTTTAAAATATAATATAATCACCTAATATTTCATAAGATATATTAGGTGATTTTTAATGAGTAAAAAAGAAGAATTTAAAGAATTTATTAAAAGTAAACCAGCTTTAGTTGAATATATTAAAAATAAAGAAATGACTATGCAACAATTTTATGAATTATATGATATATATGGGACTAATGAAGAAGCATGGAAACCTTATGAAACATATGAAAGAGGTACTAATAATCTTTTAAATGGCGCTAAAATAACAGACATTATGAAAAATATTAATTTAGATGAAATACAAAAACATATTAATACTGCCCAAAAAGCTTTAGGGGTAGTGGAAGATTTAACATCTAAGGGAACCAATATTCCTAAAAATATTGTTAAAGGTCCTTTAGAAGCAAGACCCTTAAATAAATTCTTTGAGGATTAAAATGGAATATTATTTACAACAAAAATTAATTGAAGATAAAAAATTTAAAAAATATTTAGATGATAATTCTAATTATATTAAATATTTAAATCGAGATCCTGCTTACTATAAAGTATTTATGAAAGAAATGAAAGAAAAATATAAAGAAAGAACTACTGATAAATTAAATGATGCCATTAATACCATCGATATTGTTTCATCAATTATTGATACTTTAAAATAACTATTTTCTTTTATGGGGTAATCTTTCATCAGTAATATATAATAAATAATCAACAGAGACGTTATAAAATTTAGCTAATTTAATTAATTTATTAAGAGGTATTTCACTGTAAAAAGATTCATAATGCGAATATCCTTTTCTGCTCATATTAAGTACTTTAGCAATATCTTCTTGTAATAAATCTCTATCTTCTCTTATTTCTTTTAATCTAATTAAAGTATTATTAACAATTTTGGATTTAGTATATTTATCTTTAATATCAGTAAGTTCTAATAAATAATCAACACTGATATTATAGTAATTAGCTAAATCTTTTACTGTTTCTAGGGATATTTTTCTTGTGCTTCTTTCATATTGAGAATAGCCCGTTTGACTCATATTTATTATTTTAGCAATTTCTGCTTGACTTAATTTTTTTTCTTTTCTTAAACTCTTTAATCTATTCATAAAATATCAATTAAAATTTATCATAAACTTTATTATACATTGACTTATGCTCATAATTGAATTAAAATATATTTATAAAATAACTCATTTATGAGCATAGGAGAATAGAAATGGAAGAACAAAAGAAATATTTTATAATAAGTACCATAATGTTTGTAGTAATAGCTATATTAATATTACAAGTAGATAAATACCATGACCATAAAGTAAGGAATAGTTATACATTAGAAACAAATAAACTAAATAATCAATATATCAATGTCAATGACTTTGGAATTTATTTGCAAAGTGAAAAAGGCAGTTCTAATTATGTTAAACAAGAGGGTAATGATTATCCAACACAAGGTTATATATTAAATACAAGTATGACCAAGTGTTTTGATTATCATGGAAGCGAAGTAAAAGAAAAAGTAAGTCAAACAGATGAAGGAAGAATAAGATTAGAAACAACAATATCAATATATTGTCAAATGTATTTTGATATAGATAAAGATGCCCCAAGTATAACAAATATGAGTATAAGTGGAACAGATAAAGAAGGAAAAACAAGAGAAGATTATATATATAATACAACTATAAATTATAACTTTAGTTGGAATGACACTGATGTAGTTTATTATTGTGTTAAAGAAGAAAGCAATGAATGTACTGAAAGTGACTGGAAGAAAACAAATAAAGCACAAAGTATAAATGGAAGTATAACAGTAAATACAGAAGGAACTAAAACAATTAATGCTTATATAAGAGATAAAGCTAGGAATGTATCACAAGTAGCTGTTCAAACTATAACTGTAGATAGAACAGCCCCTATAGTAACATTAACATTAAAAGGAACAGCAGATACAAGTCAAACCTTAATTAATGGTGACATATATACACAAACCAAAAGTATAACATATACAGCAAATATAACAGAAGATAACATGGATAGCTATTGTATAGGAGAAGGAGATTGTACGTCATATATAAGTAGTACAAATAAAACATTAACTGATGTAGGAATGAGTGTAAATGATACAGAAGGAGCCAAAACAATAACAATAAATGTCAAAGATAAAGCAGGGAATATAGGAAGTACAAGCCAAACCATAACCTTAGATAAAACAAATCCCGTAATAGGTAATTTTACAATAACAGGAAATAAAGCGAATACAGGATATGATTTAACAAATGGATATACACAAACAACAAAAGTAAATTATAATGTAACATGGAGTTCAAATGATGTAGTAAGCTTTTGTATAAATACATCTAATAGTGTAAGTGGATGTGATTGGCAAAGTGATAGTTCATCTCCAGGAGCATTAAATGAACAAACAATACCATCAACAACACAAGGGGAAAAGACATTATATGCCTTTGTAAGAGATGGAGCAGGAAGAGTATCAAGTAGTAGAGTAGGAAATATAAAATATGATAGTACAGATCCAAGTGTAAGTATAAGTGAAGAGACATCAACAACAGATACAATAACATATACGATAACAGCAAATGATAATTATCCAAGTGGAGGTGTAACAACAACATGTTGGGCAGTAATAGGAAGTAAAACAACAAATGGAACAATAAACAGTAATACATGTACAATTAAAGGATTAAATGCAAATACAAGTTATACAATATATGCAAAAACAATAGATTTATCGGGGAGATATAAAGAAGTAAATAAAACAATTTCAACCAAATCTGCAAAGTTAGGAGATTATATTAAGTCAAAGAATCCAGCGGGATTAAGTACAGGTGAATTAGGAGGCCTATATAGATTTTATGGAGCATGTGGTGCAGCAAATGGTGGATGTACAGGTATAGTTGATAACTTCATATGTTTTGGAACAGACCATCCAGAGACTGATTGTGTTGGAAATGTAGAAAGTGAATACATGTATAGAATAATCGGAATCGAACCAGAAACAGGAGATTTAAAATTAATAAAAAACACAGCAATATGGGAAGGAAGTACAAATCAATTCGCATGGAATAATAAATATAGTTCTTCTGATTGTGCAGGGACATCATGTGAGTGGCCATATGTAGATATATTCAAGAGATTAAATGGTAAATCAGGAGGGTCAAGTCAAGGATATTATGGAAATACCAATCTATTCATCGATAGCGCAAAAACCAACGCAACATACATACAAACAAATACCACATGGTATAACATGATAAAAGATACCAACTGGTTATATGGAGATATAGGGGATGACGGTTCTCATGACATTGGAACCGATAAAACAGCTGATGAAGTATATGCTATAGAAACAGGGAGTAAACAAACATATACAGGAAACAATAAAGGAACATACACATGGGATAAAAATAAACCTATACAAGCTAAAATAGGATTAATGTATATACATGATTTTTATTATTCATATCAAGGATTAGAAACAACAAATTGTTATTCATCATGGGCAGGATGTGATGCAAGTTGGTTATATATAAGTAATAATGGAAAAACAAGTGATTTTCAATATGAATGGACTATGTCGCGATATGGACTGTACAAAGATGGATATGGCGACAAGGGGTTCGGTGCACATGAGATTACTTCTTTCGGGAGTTTTAATTCCTTCACGGACCTTCGATCCTGCTTGTCTATCCGCCCGGTTTTCTATCTTGATTCTACCAAAGCAAAAATACCACAAGGAAAGGGAACTTACAATGACCCATTTGTTGCAAAGCCCGCTTAAAACATTGTATTTAAGTATAAAATAAGTTAACTAAATAAAATAGAATTTTTTCTAATTTAAGTTAGTTAACTTTTGGTCCCATTAACCTAACTGTGTCTAGATAGTCCATTTATTGTTTCTTAATCTTTTATCAAATAATCATTTATGCCGTATTTTTCTTTATCTGAGTCAAAGAATAAATCTGTTCTAGGAGCTTTAAAGGTTAAAATAGTCATAATAATATAAACTATAATTATAAATATTATAGCTAAAGGTCTTTGATATTTAATAGGGTTACAATTAAGTAATTTATAACCCATTATATTAACAATTAAGATAGTTATGAATAATAAAATAAATGATACAATCATGATTTCCCCAAAATTATAAAATATTGGTAAGAACATAATTAAATAAATAGGAATACTTATAATAGCTTTTAAAAATAAAGTTAATAAAAAGTTATTATTAGGTATTCTTAATTTTTTTAAAATAAAGTATTCAATAAAACCATATAAAAGAATGGTGGTATATAACATTTTCATGTGTTCCCATATACTTTCATTTACAGGAAAGAATATAGCTAAAATTTGGTTAGGTAAGAAATCATAAACAAAGTGAGTTAAAAAACATAATAAGAAAGTAATAACGGAATTAATAATAATCATTTTTTTAAGAGTCATAATTACCTCATTTCTAATAAATAATATATATAAAATAATAAAAAATATACTAAAAGTGTGGTATAATCTTTAAGAAAAAGAGGAATTATCATGGAAAAATATCAAGAAATAGAAAGAAGTATTATTAAGAAATTTCGCAAAGATATTTGGCGAATGTTTACTAAAGCTATTAGTGATTATGAGTTAATTAAAGAGAATGATAAAATCATGGTTTGTATAAGTGGCGGTAAAGATTCATTTTTACTAGCTAAATGTTTAGAAGAATTAAAAAAGCATGGTAAGATTAATTTTGAGCTTTGTTATGTGACGATGAATCCAGGATATAATGAAGAAAACAAAGAGAAGATAATTAACAATGCGAAGTTATTAAATATTCCATTAGAGATGTTTGATAGTGATATCTTTGAAGTAGCTTATAAATTAAATCCGGAAAATCCTTGTTATATGTGTGCCAGAATGCGTAGGGGACATTTATATAATAAAGCTAAAGAATTAGGATGTAATAAAATAGCTTTGGGTCATCACTTTGATGATGTTATTGAAACAACGCTTTTATCCATGTTTTATGGGGCGGAAATTAAAACAATGATGCCTAAATTACATAGTGATAATTTTCAAGATATCGAATTAATTAGGCCCTTATATTTAGTGAAAGAAAGCGCTATTATTGCATGGCGCAATTTCAATAATTTATCATTTATTAATTGTGCTTGTCCCCTAACTAGTAATTGTGTAATTGACAGAGATAATATTCCTGATAGTGAAATAGGTAGAAGAGAAGCTATGAAAAGATTAATAAGGAAATTAAGAAGTGAACATAAAGGTATTGATAATAATATTTTTACAGCTTTAAATAACATTAATATGAATTGTATTTTAGGTTATAAAAAAGATGGAATATATAAGAGTTTTTTAGATGAATATGATAAGTAATATGCCTACACAGTTATAGAAGATATTTCTATAATATATTAGGTGTATTATTAATGATAGATTTTTATATTCATACAAGTATTTTTATGCAAGTATTAATTGCTACTTTAATGACATGGGGTGTTACTACTTTAGGGGCTTCCTTAGTATTCTTTTTTAAAAAAGTAAATGGAACAATCTTAGATGCAATGCTAGGTTTATCGGCGGGTGTTATGATTGCGGCTTCTTTTTTCTCCCTTTTAAATCCAGCGATTGAAGATGCGAGTAAAATAGGGATTAATCCGGCTTTAACTGTTTCCTTAGGTTTTTTAGTGGGTTGTATTATTCTCATTTTAAGTGATAATGTTTTTTCTAGATATTTAAATAAGAAAAAAAGAGATAATGCCAAAGGTATTAAAAGAAGTTTAATGTTAATGTTATCAATTACGCTTCATAATATACCAGAAGGTCTTGCTATTGGGGTTGCCTTTGGTTCAATAGGGAAAGGTACAACCACCTTAATTGGGGCCTTTATGTTAGCGGTCGGCATTGGTATTCAAAATTTTCCCGAAGGTAGTGCCATTAGCCTTCCTTTAAGAAGAGAAAATTTTAGTCGAACTAAATCCTTTATTTATGGTATGCTTAGTGGTATTGTTGAACCTATCGCCGGAATCATTGGTTGTTTCTTAGTTATGTATGTAGAAAATATTTTGCCATTCTTCTTATCTTTTGCCGCAGGAGCGATGATTTATGTCGCCGTTAGTGAATTAATTCCGGAAAGTCAAAATAATAAATGTAAAAATTTAATGAGCTTTTTTACTCTTCTTGGTTTTGCCATCATGATGTTACTTGATGTTGCCTTTAGTTAACAATTAATTTAGTATTTTTTTCTTGGTTTATAATTGACATTAAATAATAAATATTGTAAGATAAATTTATAGGATAAAAGGTGAAATGATTATGGAAACTTTTAAAAATAATAAAGGTTTTACTCTTATTGAATTATTAGCAGTTATTGTCGTTTTAGCGGTAGTTATTGCCATCGGTACAACTGCGGTTTTGCCCATGGTATCTAACATAAAAAAAGGTGCTTTTGCGGATGAAGCGAATATTTTTATGGGAACAGCATCTAATATATTGAATTTTTATGACCTTGGTACTATTAGTGAACCTAAAGCCATGGATAAAGATTATCAAAAAGGAAATAATAAATACTGTTTTTCTTTAAAATATTTAGTTGATGTAGGATTAATTGATAAAGATTCTGAATACTTTGAAGGAGAAGAACCTGAATATGCCGGGAAAATAGTTGTTAACACTAATACCGATGGAACAACAGGAAGATATCAATATACAATAACAATGCATAATAAAGACTATGTGATAAATGGTATTTCGGGTAATGTCAAAGTAGAAGATGTTCAAGATTATGATAAAACAGGGACATTTACTTGTAGTGCTTCAGATATATCTTAAGGGAAATAATCATGAAAAATAATGATGGATTTACATTAATTGAATTACTTGCGGTTATTGTAGTTTTGGCGGTAGTTATTGCTCTTGCAACCACGAATGTTCTACCGACGATGAATTTAGCAAGAGAAGAAGCTTTTAGAACAGAAGCCACACTGGCAGTAAAGAATACCAAAGATGCTTACCTTAATTATAGTATGGGGGCTTTAAAAGTTAATAACGATAATAAATCTTGTGTTAGTGCTAGCAAAGTATGTTTTACTATTGAAACTTTAGTCAATGCTGGGATATCTGCCCTAGATAAAGATACTTATAAAGGTAAAGTCGAAATCAATATTGAAAACGGTAAAGAAGTAGGATATAATTTATCCCTTAAAAAAGGCGATGAATATTGGTTTATAAATGAACCTTATAGTGATTTTAGTAAAAATGGTAATTTAAATGTTGGTACTTGGAATGAACAAGCCGAAACTTGTAGTTGTGAATAAAATTAATGAGGAAAGGGCAATCCTTTTCTTTTTTTTAATATAAATAAAAATGTGTGGTATAATCATTTATGTAGGTGATTTTATGCTAAATATAGATAACGTTCTTTTATCAGTTAATGATAATATCTTATTCGAAAATTTAAATTTACAAATACCTGATGGTGAAATACATGTTTTAATGGGGCGAAATGGTGTTGGTAAAAGTAGTATAGCTAAAATGTTAATGGGTGATAAAAATTATCAAGTTAAAGGTCATATCTATTATGATGATAAAGATATAACGAATTTAAATATCTATGAAAGAAGTAAGTTAGGTATTTATTTAATTAACCAAAGCCCTATGGAAATTGAAGGTGTTTCTAATGCCTCTATGTTAAGGGCAGCTTTAAGTCAAAGAGAAAAAGTCGATATTTTTAAATTCAATAAAGAATTAGAAAATGTTTGTGCTAGTCTTGATTTAGATAAAAGTTTTATTCATCGGGATATAAATGTAGGTTGTTCAGGAGGCGAAAAGAAAAAAATAGAACTCTTACACATGTGGATATTAAAACCTAAATTTATTATTTTAGATGAAATTGATTCGGGACTTGATGTTGATGCCCTTAAAGTAGTGGCTTCTTCTTTAAAACAATATTATGAATTATATAAACCTAGTATTTTAATTATTACCCATAATGATACTTTAATTAATACCTTTGATGATTATTATGTTCACTTATTAAATGATAAAAAAATAGTTACTTCGGGTAAAAAAGAGCTAGCTAAAGAAATATTAAATAAAGGATTTAAAGAAATAACTAACGAAATATAAGCGTTTGTTATAAGAAAGAAATTAGATTATGAATAAATTATTAGTGAGTGATATTATAAATTTAAAAAGTGATAACTATCATATAAAGATAAAAAGTAAAGATGTCGTAATTAATATAGATGGTCATACTAAATTATATTTAGTAAATGAAAATGTTCATAAAATAGATTTAAATTTAAGAGAAAATAGTAATTTAGAAGTATATTTATATAATTCTAAATTAAGTAATGATTTAATAATTAATATTAATCAAAATAAATTAACAAAAGTTAATTTAAATATTTCTATTATAAGTAATGCTAATTGTGAATTAACTGTTAATAATAATATTGAAGGTAATAATAATTCTTCATTAATAAATAGTCGAATAATAAGTAATAAAGAACTTATGAAAATGATTATTAATGTTAAAATAGAAAAAAATACTTTAAATAATATTGCTTTAGAAGATTTAAAAGGAGTAAATAATGGAGGATTTGTTCATATTGAACCAAATATTATCTGTTTAAGTAATGAAGTATCAGCAAATCATTTAACAACGATTGGTAGTTTAAATAAAGATATGTTAAATTATTTAATGAGTAAAGAATTAGAAGAAGAGGTAGCTAAAGAATTACTTTTACAGGGATTTAAATATAGCAATATGGACGAATATATAAAGAATTTGGAAGGTGAATAATGCATAGAGAAGATTTTCCTATGTTAAAAGGAGATATAATTTATTTAGATAATGGGGCAACTAGTTTAAAACCTCAATGTGTGATTGATAAAGTCGTTGATTATTATGAAAATTATAGTGCCAATGCCCACAGGGGGGACTATGATATATCTTATAAAGTAGATTTAGAATATGAAAATGTGCGGGATTTAGTTAAAGATTTTATTGGGGCGAAAAGAAAAGAAGAGATAGTCTTTACAAGTGGTTCTACGGATAGTATGAATTTAATCGTTAATGGTTTTTTTAGTAATCTATTAGAGCCTGATGATGAAATAATTTTGACTAAAACAGAACATGCCTCTAATGTTATGCCTTGGTTTCGGATTGCTGGTAAAACTGGGGCTAAAATAAAATACATACCCCTAGATGATAATAACTTTGTTACTTTAGAGAATTTAAAGAGTGTAGTTACATCGAAAACCCGAGTTATTAGTATTGCGGAAATTACCAATGTGGTGGGAGATGTTCGTCCCATTAAAGAAATATGTGAGTTTGCTCATTCAAGAGATATCTTTGTCGTAGTTGATGGTGCCCAAAGTGTTCCCCATAAAAAAATTGATGTGGCATCATCTGATGTCGATTTCTTAGCTTTTTCTGCCCATAAAATGTTAGGACCAACCGGGGTAGGTGTTTTATATGCTAAATATGAACTAATGCAAAATATCGAACCAGTTAATTTAGGGGGAGGAATGAATGAATCCTTTGATTCCGAAGAAACCATGGTTTTAAAAGATATTCCGACAAGACTTGAAGCAGGAACTCCTAATATTGCGGGGGTCATTGGTTTAGGGGAAGCCATTAGATATTTAGAGAAAATTGGCATGACCAAAATCGAGAGTTATGAAAAAGAATTGCGCAATTATTTAGTCGAGAAATTAGTTAAAATACCTCATATTGATATTCTTAATTTAGAAGCTGATAGTGGGATTGTAACTTTTAATATTGATGGCCTTTTCTCTGAAGATGTGGCTTATTATTTAAATAAATATGGTATTTGTGTAAGAGCGGGTAATCATTGTGCTAAACTTACGAAGGATATTTTAGGGGTGGCTAATTCCATAAGAGTGAGTTTATATTTTTATAATACGGAAAGTGAAATAGATAACTTAGTAGATTTATTAAAAGATAAAGATAAAATAATGCAAGAAATGCTTTAAAGTGGTGGAAACATCACTTTTTTCTTGACTAAAGCTTGACTAAAGAAAATTAAGTAGTAATATGTAAAAATAATCATATATTGCCTATTATCATAGATTTTTCATGATTTTGGCCTAAAATCGTTAGCGATTCTCTTGACAAATCGAATAAAATCTTTATAATATATATTAATTTTCGAAAGGGGGATATTTATGATAGAAAAATCGAAAATTAAATTAAAGAAAGGAATTGCCTTTGTTCTAGCCGCACTTCAAATTGGTTTAGTGTCTAGTTGTGCTAAAAAAGTTTCTGAGGATGATTATAATAAAGCACTAGAGGCTATTGAAAAATTAGAAAGTGAAAATAGTGCTAGAGAAAGTGAATTAGAAGCTTTAAAAGAAGAAATTAATAAATTACAAGGCGATGCCAATACAAATACTCCAGAAACAAACGTAACTGTAAATACAACGGGAACATTTAATTTAGCGACTGCTAAACAAATTGGTATACCTGAAGAAATTTATAACTTATCTGAAGTAAAAGCCATTGTTGATGAATTAAATAATGTATTAGATTCACGTGAAAATGTTCAATGTGAAGTTAAAGCTGGGGCCGTTAGTAATCAAGTTAAATTTATAGTTAATGATAATGAATATTATAGTGTTCTATATAAAGCAAATGAATATTTATACTTTACTATGGTTAATCCTGATAACACTTTAACTTATAGTGTTTCTCTAGATAATGCTAAAACTATTGACTATCTTGGTTATAATGTAGAATGGAATGTCGATGGTAAATCTTATACCATGGATAGTACGCAATTTTATAAAAGCTATAATGGTGTAATTACTTCTATTTCTTATAATGGACCAGATATTAATAATCCAAGAAATCAATTTTCAATGTATGTTTACCTTGAAAAAATGCAAGATATATACAAATTAAAATTTAATGATGTTGACCAAAAACATGATACAAGTAAAAAGAATTTAGTTACAATTGAAATTAGCAAAGAAGATTATGAAACATTAAAAGCATTAATAGATAGTTATAAAGAAAAAGGTAATTATGGCGATGTTATTGCTTACTGTGGAGAAAGCTTATTACAAGTTATTAACAAGTATTATATGGAAGATGAGTGTATAGAATATATTCCTATTTTAGATGGTAGCATTAATGTTAATTTAACTGAAACTCAAAATGAAAAACCAAGTAATAATAAACCATCAAAGGAAGAACAAACAAAACCTACAGAACCAGCACCTACAGAGCCAAAGCCTACAGAACCAAAACCAACAGAACCTGTTCCAACGGAACCTAAGCCAACAGAGCCTGTTCCAACCGAACCAGAGGTAACTGAGCCAGAAATAACAGAACCAGAAATAACAGAGCCTGAACAAAAACCAGAAAATAATAATGTAATTGAAGCATTTAATAATGATAATGCTAGTGAAATCGGATTAAGCAGTGATGATTTAAATAATAGCAATATTAAAGATGCTATCAATAGATTGAATGCTTATTTAAAGAAATATACTGAAGCTTATGGCGAAGTACATTATTACAATGATAATGTTAATCATGTAGTTTATTATTATGTTAATGATTTATCTGTTGAAGAAATTATAAATAATAATATTGCTTATATTGGATATGACAGCCGTTTATATGAAATCAGTTTAAATGCTCCTCTTAATGATAAGAGTTATTATGCACAAATTGGTTTAGGAAATGGTAATAAAGAAACAACTGCATTGTCAGCATATACATCTTGGAATTATAATGGAAGTTATTATAGTGTTGATGAATTACTTTTAGCTTCTAATTGGACTCAAAAACAAATCAGATGTGAAAATGAAAGTGTAGTTTTAGTAGCTTGTGCTGAAAAGTATGACCAAGATTATGCATTAAGATTATCTGCTAATGGTAGTGAACATGATATCTTTGTTGCTAAAGAAGATTATGATGTTTTGATAAATACCTTTAATACTTATGCTGCTAGTGAAGAAAATGGTAATGTCTTTGCTTACGCAAAAGATACTTTAGTAGGTTTAATCCAAAAATATGGTAAAGAAGCTGAATGTGCCGATTTTATCGAACTTGTAGATATCCCAAGTATGACAAGATAAATAATTACTAATAACTAGAGGAAAATTCAAACCTCTAGTTTTTTTCTGCCAATTTTGTCTTTTTTTCTCTAGCGTTTTATGATATATTAATTTTATGAATATAGAAGTAATAAAATTTGACAATTCTGGTCGCGGTATTGGTTATTTAGATAATAAAATTATTTTTATTCCGAAAAGTGTTCCTGGCGATATTGTTCTAGTTAAAATAACTAAAGATAAAAAGGATTATCTTGAAGGAAGTATTGTAAAAATCATTAAACCATCTAAATTAAGAAAAGAGGCTATTTGTCCTTATTTTAATTTGTGTGGTGGATGTGATTTAATGCATGTTTCTCTTACCGAAGAATTAGAATATAAATTAACGAAAATTAATGATATTTTAAGAAGTAAGAATATTGACTATCAAGTAAAAGATATTATTAAAAGTGATAGGGAATATGCTTATCGCAATAAGATTACTTTAAAAGTAATTAAGCAAAAAATAGGCTATTATTTAAGTGATAGTCATGAATTATTAGAAATAAAAAAGTGTTATTTAGTTAATGATGCGATTAATAACTTAATTACTGATTTACCTAAATTATCTATTATAAATGGTGAGATTACTATTAGATGTAATTATAAAAATGAATTATTAATTATAATTAAAAGTACGGATACATTAAGTAATATAGATTATTTTATTACGCAACATAATATTGTAGGAATTATCCAAAATAATAAGTGTATATATGGTGAAGACTTCTTCTTTACGCAAATTCAAGATTTATTATTTAAAGTTAGTTATGATGCTTTTTTTCAAGTTAATGACAATATGTGCGAAAAATTATTTAATTTAATAAGGGAGAATACTTTAAACCAAAAGAAAATCCTCGATTTATATTGTGGGGTTGGTACTTTATCTTTAGTGGCGGCTTTAAATAGTGATTATACTTTAGGAATCGAAATCAATGAAAATGCCATCAAAGATGCGTTAATAAATAAGGTTATTAATAAAATAGATAATGCGGAATTTATTTGTAGTGATACGAAGAATATTTTAAATCAAATTACTAATGATTATGATGTTGTTATCCTAGACCCTCCTAGAAGTGGTGTTGATGCCAATGTTTTAAAGAAAATAATGGAACAAAAAATTAAAACTATTATATATGTTTCTTGCAATCCTTTTACTTTAGTTAGAGATTTAAATATTTTAAAAGAAAATTATATTATTAAAGATATTAAACTTTTAGATATGTTTGTGTGGAGTGAGCATGTGGAAAGTTTTTGCGTTCTAAACTTAAGATAAACCAAATAATTTTTTAAAGTTTTGTGTAGGTTAGAGTAATAGATGGGGAAGCAATTGTTGATAATTTAGCAAAGTTTTTTGTGCCATCAATGGAGACAATTCATTGGCACAAAATTAAAAAAACTGTTCCCTTTTTAACGAATAAATGATAAAATTTTAGTTAGAAAGGGAACGATGAAAAATATGAATTATGATAAAATTTTAAAAATCGTAAAAAAAAATAATGGCTATGTTACGACAAGCGAGGTTGTAAGTAATGGAATTGAAAGAAGATTTTTAACAAATATGGTAAAGACAGGAAAATTAGTGAGAATTTCAAAAGGCTATTATGGACTTCCAAATTATATTGCAGATGAATATTATAAAATTGCTTCTAAAAGTAAAAATGCTAGATTTTCAATGGCTACTGCTTTATACTTGCATAAACTATCTGACCGTAATCCATTAGTATATAATGTTACGTTGCCTTTTGGATATAGTGGTGTTTTACAAAAGCAAAAAAATGTAATTATTAATTTTGTAAATAGAAATATTTTAGATTTAGGAGCAATAGAAATGACATCTCCTTTTGGTATGAAAATTAAAGTATATGATATTGAGAGAACTATTTGTGATATTATTAAAAATAAAAATAAAATTGATGGAGAAATATTCTCAAAAGCACTAAAAGAATACGCTAGAAGTAAAAATAAAAATTTAAGTAAACTTACAAAGTATGCCAAAATAATGAAAATAGAAAAGAAAGTAAGTGAATATATGGAGGTATTATTATAGTGAATAAAGACAAATTAAAAAGTATTATTTTCAAAAAAGCAAAAGGAAATAGTAATGTATCAGCCCAACTATATCAAATGTATTTTTTGAGCATATTTTAGAAAGACTTTCAAAAAGCAAATATAAACATAATATTATTTTAAAAGGTGGATTATTTGGATTTATGTCAAGTTTTTAGACACAATTTTATGGACATCGCGTATTTAAAATTATTCCAATTTCCTTCTTGA
>CANQRA010000004.1 GCA_947626125.1 uncultured Bacilli bacterium | reverse complement strand
ATAAGAAAGAATAAAAAATATTCTATCATAAACTAATGAATTTTTCTCTCATTAATTTACATCTTAAAGTATACATGATATAATATTAATATAGTTATGGGGTGATGATATGTTTGAAAAAGAAATAGATATGCAAGAATTATTATATAAGAAATATAAAAGTAATCCCAAAAACATTGTTTTAAAAGAATTTAATGGAAGATTTGGAAATGTTGATATTGTAAAAGTTAAAATTAATAACAATAGCATTTTAAATGAACAGGCATTATTATTATCTCAACAAAGATTTGCATTTACAGTTTCTTTCTTACATAAAAATAGTAAAAGAACATTAGAATATTTAATGAAAAAAACTGGTTATTCAAGAACTACACAATTAAGTATTTTAAAAAGGCTTATAAATGAAAAAATCGTTTATAAGGATGAAAATTGTTATTATCTACACAAAAATTTTGTTTATCCAAAAATAATATTTGACTCTTACGAATTAAAGTTAAAGGATTGGAAAAAAGCACTTTCCCAAGCAATTAAAAATTTAGAATTTTCAACTTTTTCGTGGGTTGTTTTGCCAAAAGAAGTTTGTGATAATCTAAAAAATGAAACTATAAGATTATATAATGAATATGGAATAGGTATTTTGTCCTTAAACGCGAATGGAAAAACCAGAATATTATTAAAAGCAAAACGAAATAATAACAAATCTTTAAACAATTCTGCTTACATTGTTTCACTTAATAAATTTATAATTTATCAATACAAAAAATATCTATTAGCAAATTGCTAATAGATATTTTTTTCTTTAAATGAAACAAGTGCGTTTTTCCATTCAATCAAATGATTAGATGATAAATTTGAAATTTGAAACAATTCATTATATTCATCAGTTTTTTCGATTGCTAGGTTAATTGAGTTAATGACATAGTCAATCCTATCTTTTAATGATAGATTTTCTATCGAACTTATAAATTTATGTAATGCTTCCATATATTGATACTGAGTATCAATTAAAGTGTATTCAAAACTTTTCTTTCCAGCTTTAATTTCATTATCTAGTTGACAATCACTTAAAATTAATTGAAATAATTTTTCTCTATCATTTTCTCTAATTTGATCTAAAAATAAATCACATTTTAAATAATTTAACAATGGAATACTTGTATAGTGACTTTTTGCTGGAGATCCACCTTGGTCATTTATTTTACCAGTTAATCCAATTTTATCAATAACCAATCTTTTTAATGATTGAGAAATATTGGTACCTATATTTGTTGCCCCTACTGCAAAATATAAGATACCTTCTAGTCCAGTATATCCGACAGTTACCTTATATCCTACATAATTAAGGAAATATATAAAATTTAAGATATTTTCCAAACATTTTTGATTGAAGTTTAACTTATTGCTAGATTCTTGATTTCTAATTATTGTTAAATATATATCAGAAAAGTATTCTCTTAATTCATCAAGGCTACTAATAAAATCATTCATTTTATCTGTATCATTAAATGCTCCTTCATCAATAGTTAAATTAATACATTTACTTTTTTCAATGTTTTTTTGTGAAATGAAATCATTGAAGTTATCTAGTAAATTTAACTGTCTTTCACTATTAACACTATCAAAAGTTTCTATTCTCAAAGAAGGCGCCATAATATTATCAGTATCTATTTGAAGTTGATATTTAATAAGGCCATCAAAATATTTGCTCATTTTTGATTGATCATTTAAATATTTTCTTGTTATTTTTTCAGTTGGATTGAAATCAAGTTTCTCTAAGTTTTTTAATACTGGTGTTTCATACTCATAGTAATAGAATTTAGGATCAAATAAACATGACATTTTTTTAGTAAATTTTTTTTTTCTTTGCTCAATTAAATCTTTATGAGAAAATCTTGGATCCCAAATTATACCATCGATTAAATCATCGTTTATAAATTTTTCTAATAAGTTTACGCCTCGAGCACCATATTGAAAGTATATCATTTTATTTAACCTCCTTTATATTATTAATTGCTTCTTCTATCATATCAATTGTTTTAAATCTTGCAAATCTATTTTCTGCTAATAATTTAGTAATAATCTCATTAAAAAATATTTTACTCTTTTGATCATTTGAATTCATATACCATAACTGTCTTAAATTATTTAAATTTACGTTTTCATTTCTAATTACTCTAGTTGATGGTAGATACATTTCCATTGCAATGAGTCCTATTGCATATAGATCATTACGAAAATCCCAATGATAATCCGTTTTTACGCCTTTCCGTTGCTCTGGTGATAAATAACTCTGTGTACCTAAGGTTTGAAACGATATTGTTAACGTTTCATCTTCATAAGTCTGTCTACACAGTCCTAAATCAATTAAAAAATAATCATTGCCATAAGTTATAATGTTTGCTGGTTTTATATCTCTATGAACAATATCATTTTTTTGTAAACATTTTAAATTTAATACCATTCTTTCTAAAAAGATAATTATTTCATCAATCGAGTATCCACCTTTCTCATTCATGACTTCATGTAAGTTCAAACCATTGATATATTCTTCAAAATAAAAAGCATAATTCTTATTATTAAAATTAAATACTAAATAATTATCTAAAAAAAGTATCTTTGGAATTCTTTCTGAACATAATTTCATTAATTTTAATTCACGTTTTAATCTTGCTTGAACCTGATCTTCAATTGATTCTTTCTCTTCATCGCTCATATTAGTAATATCTATATATTTTGGAATAAGTGGAATAATCTTTAGGAGGCATTCTTGATTTTTATAATTAATCAAAAAAACATCTTTTTGACCCCCATCGCCTATAACATCTTTTATTATTATTTCCTCTTGCCCTAATAATTCTTCTATTTTTTCCTTCATAAGTATTTCCTTTCTAAAAAAGACCAGTACAAAACTATTAAAGTCTGTACTAGCCCTTTAAAATTAAACTTATTATATCAAATAATTCTACAAATTACTACACAATATTTGATTTTTCTTCAATTCTAATTTCCATTTATATTCTTCTAATTCTTTCAAATAATCTCTTTTAAAATAGTTTTCATATAACCATTTAACTCCTTCTTCTTTAACACATATAACCTCATCTCTTTCAAATGTTTAGGATATGGAAATATCTTTTTCATTCTATAAAGTGCTACATGAATAGTACTTATATTTTTACCAAAGAAATAAGGCAAAAATCTTAAAGAGAAAGATTGATACTTATTTCTTTTATGAGCTATTCCTAATTCATTTTCTAAATCAAAAATCTTCTTTTTGTAAAATCTTATCTCAGCAGTTAAGTAGTGTTCTTCTTTGTTAAAATAAACTTCACTTAACCAATCAATACATTCTCGGCTTACATACACTTTTGCTTTTTTATCTTTATCTCTTCTAATCCATAAATAGTAATCATGTTCATGTCTTTTCTTTATATTTCTCATAACTCTTCCAAATTGTTTTGTTGTTAACGAAAACATCTCTTGAACATCTTTTCTTTCTATCCATTCATCATTCATAAAATTTTTCCTTTCTAAATTAGGGGACTATATACGTAATATATAAATTTAATCTATCAAGCATGGTGTTTACACACCCATCTACTTGTTAGGGCATATCCCTAAAACCCTCTAATATAGTCTCCGACAGTTTACTTTTTTTCTTCATATTTTTTACTAATTTCATTAGATTTTTTTATAACTTCTTTTACTTCTTTTTCATAGTTTTTATTGTTTAGTAATACTTTTGATAATAAAACAAAAGGAACATCTTTAGCATTAT
The DNA here is from genome assembly GCA_947626125.1 of uncultured Bacilli bacterium. Taxonomy (GTDB): domain Bacteria; phylum Bacillota_I; class Bacilli_A; order RF39; family UBA660; genus SIG200. The sequence goes on along the minus strand of CANQRA010000004.1, from coordinate 36,442 downwards.
CTTTAAAATATTCTAATAATTGTGGTACGACTATTTCAAAGAAATAATTAATAAAATCCATCTCCTTTCTAGTTTTTGGGCAACAAAAAGAGCGATTTCTCGCTCAATTAATTTTTGTTTCATTATAATTTATTTATTTTCTTGTCTATAAATACCTCTAACTAATTTTAATTTTTTTGAGTCATTTAAGATTCTATTTCCACCTTCAATTACTGAGTTCATAGGATCTTTTGAAGGATCTAATGGTTGATCAAATGGTGATTTAACGTAATAAATTTGACATTGCTTTTCAACTTCAGAAATCGGAACTCCTAAAATAGTTTCTTCTTGTTGATCAATATGTTCTTGATGAATCTCATATAATTTATCTGCATAATAATCGGACATATCTGTAAATACAGGACCACTACTAATAATTCTTTCACAAGAATCTTGTATATCTTTTTCTGTTAAATCTATTAAATTCTTCAACATAATAAATTCTCCTTTCGTTTCTTCTCTTTTCAATTAATATTTTACTATAATTTATATTTTTTTTAAATACTTATCTGCAATAAAGCACACTTTTCATTATCTAATCTTGATTCTTTTTCGTTAGGTATTATTTGTATTAAACTATTACTTTTATTTAATTCTTCTAAATCAATCGAATTAATATTAAAATTATTTTGTTTAATTTTATAGAATTCACTTAAAGATTTAATATAATTTTCTATATCTTCTTTTGATTGATAATTTGATAATATAAAATCCTTATCATTAGAATTTATTACTAAATCAAAACAATTTTCTCTAAACATATAACCAATATTTTTAATTTCTTTTGCATTGATATTAATATTCTTAATAGATACATTTTTCTTTTTGTCTATTTCAATTTTAATGTTATCATAACAAAGCAAAACTATTCTTTTCTTATCATTACTAATAATAATTTTATGTGGTTCTTTAAGTCCCAAATTAGAGTTATTAAAGATAATATTTTTACCTGTAATATATTCTATATTTAATTTAGTTATATCTTTAATTCTTAGTATTTTGTTTTTTACGCACAAAGGAAATTCTAAAATTTCTATGGACACATTCATTATTTATCCTCACCACCTTTGCAAAAGAAAAAGTCCATAATATCAGTATTACGAACTTTTACTTATCTTTCGCACAAAGGTGTGCGTAAAATTCATTATGGGGCGGAATAAGGGAATCGAACCCTTGCATACCGGAGCCACAATCCGGCGTGTTAACCACTTCACCAATTCCGCCATAACTCAAGTAAAATGATACCAAAAAATAAAGAAAAAAGCAATATAAAAAGGCTAAATTTAGCCTTTATCGTTTAAATTGACACCTTCTTTTTGAATGTAGTCTTTAAATACTTCTTTGAATTTCTCTATTTCTTTTACTTTGACATCTTCATAAACACTTTTTGCATTACATATTGCTTTATAAAAATGTTTACATGTAACTATGTGCTCATTATCATATAAAGCGTAAGTAAAAGCATTAGCAACAATAGTTAAACAAATGTCAGGATATCTACTAGCTATTTCATAAATTCTTTTATATTCATCGGTCATTTCGACGATAAATTTCATAAATTTTTCTATTTCAAATGGTTGATAATTGATTTTAACGCCAATTTGTTTTTCTAATTTAGGAATTGTTCCCATTAATATCTTAACTGTTGTTTCTTGGTCAGTTTCTAAAACTTCTATTTTTTGGAATCTTCTTAAAAATGCTCGATCTCTTAAGATATAAGCTTCATATTCTTCATTGGTTGTTGCCCCAATCATTTTAATGGCACCGCGGTCAAGACTTGGTTTTAAGAGATTAGCAAAATCCATTCCCCCACTTCTATTAACGAGTAAATGCGTTTCATCAATAAAAAGAATTGTTTTTTCTCTTTCGGATATTTCTTTAATAATAACATCTAATTTACTTTGAACTTCATTATGACCATTCGTGGTTGTTCCTAATAAACTAGCCACATTAATCTTAATAACACTCCAGCCCTTTAAAGCATCCGGGACTAGATTATTTTTTATTCTATAAGCTATGCCCTCCACAATGGCGGTTTTACCAATCCCTGCTTTACCTACTAAAAGAGCACTCTTCTCTGGTGTTAATAAAGTTAAAATACATTGTTTTATTTCTTCATCCCTAGCAATCGCTGGGTCCGTTATATATTCTTTTTCTGTTAGATTTTCCCCATAAATATCAATTAATGTTAAAGTATCACTGTCCATAAAATCACCTGTAAAAATTATAACATACCTTGACAAAAAAGAAAATTGGATTATAATATTTTGTACTTAGAAAGAGGGATAATATGGCCAATAAATGTGGTACATGTCTTAATTTAAATTTAAAAGAAAAATCAGCTTATGGCGATAAATATTGGTGTAGAGAAAGAAAAAATTATTTTGAAGTAAGTGATTATGCTTGTAGTTATTACAATGAAGACCCAAATCGAGTAAGGAATTCAAGTGATTGCTATATAACTACCATTATTTGTAATGTCTTAGGGTATGATGATAACTGTGAATTATTAAATACGCTTAGAGATTTCCGTGATAATTATTTAAAAGCTCATCAAGAATATTGTGATTTACTTCTTGAATATGATATCACTGGTCCGCAAATTAGTCACTGTGTTTTTGCTGATGAAAATAAATATCCTTTGTCCTTAATTATTTCTCAAGCATACTTAGTACCATGTGCTAATTACATTAAAAATGGTAATTATGAAGAAGCAATTACTATTTATAAGAATATGGTTCATCATTTAATGCAACGTTATAATATAACACCTGTTAAAATAGATAAAAGAACGATGACTATCGACATGGATTTATTAGGAAAAGCGAGAACTCGTCATCAAAGAGTTAATAGGGAGATGCCGATTAGTTAATGCATCTTTTTTTTTACCAATTATTATTAAACATATTTTTTAAATATTTACTATCAAAAGTTTTATCTAAAAATAATTCATATTTATTTTGGGGAGGTATCCCCTTATCAAAGGCTCTAGCTCTATTAATCGCATTTATTGTAAGAACGCCATCTAATAATAAAAAGACAGTTAAGCATATAGCAAATCTTTTCCCTACTTGATAATCCATCTTTTTAATTAAAATACTTAACTTAGGATAAACATACTTTACCCATAAACAACCTAATAATCCCCATGCGATTGAGTAAAACAAACTTATTCTTCCATTTATATTTAAAAACTTTTGCGAATAATTCCATGCCGTAAAGCCAAAGAAATATTCCATGCTAAAACTCATAAAATATTCTAAAATTGAACAGCCAATAAAACTTATAAGAAATATTTTCCCTAAAGAAGAATCTTTAAATTTATACAATATAATTGTTAAAAATACAGCACAAACACCATATATCATATTAAATGGACCTATAACAACACAAGAATGATTGATAATAACACCTTTTTTTAAAAGGGTCCAAAGTCCTTCAATAAACCAACCTGCCACACTGCCAATAATAAAAAAGTAAAATAAAATATATAAATTAAATTTTAAATTAGTTATCTTCTTCATATTCTAAGTATATCACATTTATTAATTCCTTGCACATTTCTTCTGTGTATTCTATATTAAAATCCCCTATATATCTTTTTCATCACTATATAATCTATTCTCCCATTTAAATAAAGTTATTTTCTTACCATTAGAATAACAATAAGTATCAACTAAAAGGCCCTTATCAACAAAATCTTTTGTTCCTATATTTAAATTTTCTCTAATCTTTAAGATGGGGCTATTATTCCAAATTTTAGCTTGTAAAGTATCAAGAACAATAAAGAACACGATAACACTTAAACTTATTAAAACAATTTTTAAACTTTTTTTCATAAACACTCCTATTTTTCTTTAACTAAATTATATAATATTTTTAGCATTCATACTACTTAAAAAACAAACTCCAAAGGATTTGCTTTATTTATTAGCTTTTTTAGGTTTACGAACTCTAGAATGTTTTTCCCTACCTCAGGAGTAGGATTAAATAATAAATGAGGACCAATTAAATCATTTGGAGGTGCCGGAACAATTACTTGAGGAGTAATGCATGCTTCTGTATCGCCATGGACCCCATAAAAAGAACCTTTACCCATTTTTGAATCATTTCCTATTAAACATTCTTTTTTAAATCCAGTCATTTTCCTTCCTCCAATATAATTTTAAATTACTCTATTTGTTTTTGTCAATGTTCTTGCTACCTCAAATTCATATTCATAATTATGCGGTATAACCTCTTCTAACTCATTAAAAGTATCTAAAAAACACATTTTAGTAATTTCATAATCATCATCCCCACCCATAAAGATATTTTGAAAATACATTTCTAGTTCTTGTAACAAAGCTTTTACTTTTTCATTATCACTAAAGGCCTCATACTTATTATATAATCTGGCATACAAAACAACTGGGTTAAGAGAAATTACATTCTTAGCTCGAGCTAAAATATTTGTCATTCTGTCTTCTCTAAAACCTAATCTTTGCATTAAATTAATAACATGTAACTCTTCATCTAGAGTTAACGCTCTAATTATTTTATCATTATCAAAATCATAGTAATAAGATAATTCTTTATTTAATATTTTTAACTCTTTACTACTTAATTGAGGAGTATTTAAACATCTTTCTTTTACAGGCACTATAATTGGTTCTTTCTTTTTATCAGTTAAGATATTTAAATATGTTTCTAAATCTTGTAAAATTTTTGGTGTAAAACCACATTTAGTAAACCCTTCCATAATTAAAGGAATATCTTCTTTTTGAATATTTGGAAATTTACTTACTAAATATTCATTTAAGATTTCATGCCCATCTACTTCCGACTTAACATGAGCAATGGATTTTTGGGATACAGTAAGTAACTCTTGATACATTTCTTTTTCTGGAGGCGTTAAATTATTTTTAATGGGCGAATATAAAAATTTTTTAGAATGAGCAAAAGCTAGTACTTCTTCTTTCGGCGCGCTTTTAAAATGAAATTTATTAATTATATCCATATTAAAGTAAAAATCACATACTTTTATAAGCAATATTCCTATCTTAATATTTTTTGCAATAACAAACATTACAATTTCAAAAATTTCCTTTAATTTTAACGGATTTTCTTTTAAAGTTTCGGAAAGGCCCTCAAAATTAACAAATATTTTTCCTATATCATAATCGTCATTAAAGGGATTTTTTAACCAATCAACAAAAATTTCTTTATCTCTTACAATACCTCTAAAACCTTCTATATCTTCTTTAGTAACACCACGATTACTCTTTGAAAGAATAAAAATATTTCTTTTCATCTTTTTAATTTCTTCTTCAATTAATTTAATAAATTTCTCAACCGCTTTATTCATGTTCGTTCTTCCTTTTTTCAAAAACATATTATATTAAAATGTTTATTTTATGTCAAATTATTTTAATATCCGTGTCTCACTTGCTAATTCTTTTCTTTTCATATCTAGAGTATTTAATAATCTATAAACATGATTTATTTCCCTACCATTCATAAGTTCTCTTTCCCTTATATCAAATATTTCCATTAATTTTGTTTTCGTTTTAGGAGTTAATTTTTTGCCATATGTTCTTAAAATTGTCTTTACTTCCTCTTTAGTTGCCCAGTTAAGAGCAAAGGCTTGAGGATTAGAAGCAATCAACAAATCAGTTAAAATATGATAAGGAATATATTCACTACCCTTTCCCTTAACATGGGCCTTACTTATTTTTCGTAAGTAACTAGCATAAAGGTTTCTTGTGGAAGGTGTCATTTCATTACCATGCTCCATAAAGTAATTATAAACATCTTCAGAAGTAAAAGTTTTTTTATAAGTAATACCATCTTTATATTTACAAACTGCCAACATCAAATTAATAACAATTCTATTTACCACGTTTGAATTACAATTTAAATTTAGTTTAGTTATAATCTCATTCGTACTTAGTTGTTCCTTTTCATTTATCCCAAATAATAAATTAAAGATTTCTTTAGCTAGAGCTTTATCTCCATAATAAGGTAAATCTTCATTATCTATTACTTTTTCATAATACATAAAGTCAAATTTCTTAGCCTTTTCATCATGCATAATCTCATGCATTTTTATTCTTATTTGTTCTAAAGCATAATTAGCCTTTGTTTCCGTTAAATGATATTTTTTACTTATTTTCCTAATACTTAAATTATTTTTATAATACTCAGTTATTAAATCGCGGTCGGATGGGCAAAAATATTTTAGTAAAGGCGCTACATCCGTTTCATAATCTAGGGTACCTTCCATTTCTTTATTTAAGTATTTGTAGATTTTTAAAATAGCATTTTGGTAACGGTCTTTTAGGTAGCCAACAGTTCCCCCATACTTTAAGGCTAACTCCTCTAAATTCATGTACGCATAACCATTAAGAGCAAATAATTGACAAATAATATCTCTTTCTTTTTCATTAATTGGTAGATGTCTATCTTGTAATATTTTCCTTAAATCTTCCCGGGGAATAAATAATAATTCAGGTTTTCTCATACCTGCTTTGCGTTCTAACAAAAACCTTTTAGCAACTAACATTGTATTCCGTAATTCATTATTTTGCAAATTAAATTCGGCCATTAGTTCTTCCTTTGAGGCTTTTTTACCCGAAGGATTATAAGAACATTTTATGCCAAAATACCATGCCACGATGGCTTTTTTATCATTGGTTAAAACCGATTCTGATTCTTGATAATTAATTTCTTTAGCAATATCTTCATTAGTTAAAACTACATCTCTAGTTTTAAAAACACTATAAAAGTAATTAAAACGTGAAATAATAATACTTATTTTATTAACGGGGATATTTTCTAGTTTACTAATTTCGGCAGGAGTTTTAAATTCTTTATAATACAAATAAATAACTTTAATTTCTTTATCACTAAACTTATCTTTATTAATTGCAATAACCTCATCAAGGGCATCCTCCGAAATATCTACAGCTTCAATAATATGATAACGATAATTATCAATTCTTCTTAGGCCATTACTTACTATTGAACTTACCCTGTTAGGTGTTAGGCCATATGTTTTTACTATCTCATCATAAGTTCTATTTTTTTCTAGATAATCTAATAAAACTTTTCTTGTTTCCGCGCTTAATTCATATTTTAAATCTTTAACATATGGTAGATAAACATTTTTATCTATTTCTAAAGCATGACTCATCCCCACATATAAACGATTAGCTAAGTTAATAGCATTTTTAATAGTGTTATTTAATTCAGCGAAACTCAAATGAAATTTTTCCATTAATTCTTTTGTACTATATACTTTACCTGTTACGCCAAAATATAAATCTAAAATTAAGGTTCTTTGTTCATTAAATTTATCACCATATTTAGCTTTTACTTCTAACCACTTCTCTTTCGTAAAGTTATGAAAGAAAAAATCATCAAGATGGTAATAAAGTTTCTCTAATTTTTCAATTAAAGTATTTTTGGTTGATGAAATATAAGCATTAGGATAAGTTTCTTTAAATATTTTTTTAGATTGGACACCAAAAACATAAGTTTCTAAATATAACTGTTGTTCATCATTAAATTCATTTATATTTTCTAAATATGTTTGATACAAAGCTTTTAATGGTAAATCAGATACTTGATGTTCAAAACCAAAGATAGCCATATTAACATCTTTTTCTATTATCCTTGTGGATATATATAATTTCTCCGGAATGGCAAAAAATTTTTGTAATAATTCTATTTCTTTATTATTAAGCTCATAATGAACATCATTAAAATAGTTCATAATTTCTTCTATGCTTAAACTACTATATTTATCCTCTAAATACTTATAATCGAGAGCTTTTTCTTGAGGTTGTGTTTCTTTTCTTCTTAAATAGACATCAAATATTTTAGCTCCATGCGTTTTTATCATCTTGTTTTTAAATTCATTAAAAAGTTCTTCATTACTAAATTTTTGTGTGATTTTTGCTGTTAAACTAGCCACCGTTAATTTAACTTCTTCCCAAGATAAATGTAATTTATCTGCGATTTCTTTAACTGAATAATTAAATTCATCTAAAAAAATTAATTCATAAATTTCTCTTTCATATAATGAAAGGTCTGGTTCTAGGTAAAAATACTTAATGATATCATTAGGAGATAAAGGTGTTGTTTTAAATTGAACAAGAGGGCCTCTAGCTTTTATTTTTTGTAATGCATTATAATATTTAGCACTGTCGCTTTGGAGATATGGCTTAATTTTATTTAAGGTTTTTTCTTCTTTTTGTCTTATTCTTTCTCTAGTTAAATTAAAGGGTTTCGCTGTTTCTTCTAAAGTCTTTTTTTCGTCACATAAAATTCGGTAGTAAATAATGTAATATTCAAAAGGACTTAAAGCCTGTTTTAAAACTTTTTTTAATTCTTCATCTAAAAAAGCATTAGTAAATTTTTCTAATTCATTGGTTTCCGAAGGAATAAAATTTTCTAATTCGGTATCTTCATCATCACCAACTTTTTGATTAATACTTACTACAGTTTTATTTAATGCAATCATTAAGCTTTTATAAGTCTCATCGCCAATTCCTAAAATTTTTTTTACTTCTTTTTCTGTTGGTACTAATCCCTTGTTACTAAAACTTTCTACAACTCTTTTATATTTACTCATAGTTTCTTCTAAGTGAACAGGTATTCTAATAGTTTTTTCTTTTTCATTCAAGCTTCGTCGAATTCTTTGTCTTATCCAGGGAATGGCATAAGTTGTAAAAGCTCCCTCATCAGGATTATATGTCTCTATTGCCCGCATTAAACCTAAATTACCTTCTTGAATAAGATCTAATAGTTTCATATGCTTAGCTCTTACTTGGTACTTAAGAGCAACTTTAACGACTAATCTTAAATTACAATTAATAAGCTTCTCGGTCTCGCCCTTTCTAAATAATTCTTTTTGTTCTTCCACACTTAATGTAGGATATATGCTTATACTTCTAATATACATTTTAAGGGCATCATCTGTAACAACCTTTAATAAATCTTCTTCATTTATTTTTTCATATTCTTCATCTAACATTAAATATCACCGACTTAGCTATCTATTATATCATAACTTTACTATTTTTATAAATTATTTAAAGTTCTGCTCGAATCCATTATTTGCCTTCTTTTTATATCTAGAGTATTTAATAATCTATAAACGTGATTTATTTCTTTACCATTCATAAGTTCTCTTTCCCTTATATTAAATATATCCATTAATTTTGTTTTCGTTCTATGTGTTAATTTTTTACCATATGTTCTTAAAATCCCGAGTTTGACAGTTAAAGCATCGGAGGGACCCCATTTTGACCAGTATTTATAAGGCTTCTTGGCATTTTGCCCTTAATATTCTATTTAAGTCACATAAAAATGTCTTTATTTAATATATTTTTAAATTTATCTATTTTGTCTATGGTAGTTAAATCTGGTATTTCTAACCCTAAAGATTTAACTATTTTTTTAAATTCTACTGTTGGAGTACTTATTAAACATACTCCATTTTTATCTGAACACGCCTTTAAATTATTTAAAGATTCTTTTATCTTTTCGGCTGTTATTCCTTGTTCCCAGCCATCTACATTTAATGTAGATTTATTTTCATATTTAAGTATATTATATTGTATTATTCTTATTATCGTTAAGGCTATAAAGCATATTAGAAAGTGAGCCTTTATATGTTCTTCAGTCCATACATATATTGGTCTTCCTTCTAAATCACTTTTAATAATTCTAAATGAATCTTCTATTCTTGATAACCCATGATATCTATTTATTATTTCTCTATCATCTTCTGCTACTTCAGAAGTAACAATTGAATAATATCCTAATGTTTCTTTATATTTTTCTAACTTCTTATCTAAAAATATTATTACTTTTTCTGGATGAATAATTTCTCCTGTTTCTTTATCTACATCTACAGTTTTTATAAATTGTTGGCTTTTTCTTTCTTTATCTTTTAACTTATCTGGATGTTCTTTACAACTTTCTAAATATTCGATAAATTTCTTATTTTGATGTAATTCTCTTTCATAATGTTTTTTACTCCAATATATTATTTCTTTTTCTTTTATTTTTTTACTTAATTTTTCTTTTAATTCTTCTTTGCCATTAATCATTTCTTTTATTTCATAAGTAAGTGTTATTTCATTTATTCTTGACTTATATTTAAATACTACTTCATTATTTGCATTAGTTACTATTTGGTAATCACTTTCATCTAGGGCCCATTCTCTTTGAGATGCCCAACTTCTTTTAACACTTTTGCTTACTATGTAACCATTACCTTTATCTACAATTAAATATTTATTTTCTTGGGCATTCATTCCATTATCTGCAACAACGACAACATGTCCTAAATCCATTTCATCAGCTTCGTTTTCTAATACATTTTTAAATGTTGTTTTATCTTGAGTATTTCCTGGAAATAATTTATGCGAAACAGGTATTCCATTATTATCAATAAATAACCCCATTTGAACTATTGGCCCTTTACGATTTTCTTTTGATACTCCTACTTTTCTAAATCCTTTTTGAGCGATAATTGGTTTTCCTTTTTCATCTTTTACTATTTCATTATTTTCATCAAGTTCATAAATATCATCATCACCATACATTGTTTCAAAATAATAATTAGTTACATCATAATATGTTAAATCTGTTTTTCTTCCAATAGATGAATTCTTAATTTTTGTGTTCATTCTATTTTGGATTTTTTTGGAATTTTCTGCTAAAACATCTAAAGTTCTATACACCTCTTTTATTTCATTACAATCAACTATAGGAAATAAATATTGGTCTCTTTCTTCGTAAGTTCTCTTTTTACTGGCTGGATTTAATATCCTCCCAAATACTAACATTTTAGTTAAACCATTTAAATCAAATTCCATTTTTGATTTTGATTTTACTTGATTTAAATATTGTGAGATTCCTAAGCTGTTATAAACACTTTGTAAAAATAAATAGCCTATATTTTTTAAATCAATATAGTTTTTATCATTATCAATTTCAAAAGTTCTTTTGACAGGTAAGTTAGAATAATAACTAATACCATCAAAGTCAATTTCACCATTTTTGAACTTTTCTCTAAATCTTTTTAAAAAATCAGGTTTACCATCATCAAATTTAGATAAAGGCCCTAAATTTTTTATAACAAACTTTTTTTGCCGGCCAATCTCTTTTATGTATCTAGATTCAGCTAATCTGAGATAGGGCTTGCCATTGTTTTTTACACATTCAATATGAGGCATTAAAATCAACTCCAACTATATAATGTATCTTATGTAAATATAATATCATATTTTTTGCGAAAAGAAAAGCCTAATTTTACTTTAAATTCGTATTTAATTAGGCTTCCCTTTATTTCATCAACTGTCAAACTCGGGTTATACCATAACTTTACTATTTTTATAAATTATTTAAAGTTCTTGGCAAATCCATTAATCTACTTCTTTTTATATCTAGAGTATTTAATAATTTATAAACATGTTTTAAATCTTTACCATTCATAAAATCTCTTTCACTTATTCCAAATAAAATCATTAAACTATTTTTTTCTTTTAGGGTTAATTCATGATAATGTTTTTTTAATAAAGCATATACCTCACTTTTTGTTGCTGTTTCTAATCTAGAAGCATTAGTAAACCGTTCTTGAATTAAATCATTAATTATTTGATATGACGGTTCAATATTAACATTTAACCCATTTAATCCTTTAACTCTTTTAAAATACCTTGCATACAATTGCTTTTGACAGTTATCCATCGCTCTTTCATGTCTTTCATAATAGTCTTTAATCTCTTCATAAGAAAAAGAAATTGTTTTTCGATAACCATCTTTATATTTACAAACACTAAGCATTAAATCATAAACCATCTTACTAAGCACACTAGATTTACAATTAAGGCCTAACTTCGTAACTATTTCAGGATATGTTAAACACTCTTCAAAATGCAAAGCAAATACTTCTTGAGCTAATTTAACATTGCCATAATATGACAAGTCGGGTTCATTTTTTACTAATTCATAATATTCAAAATCAAATTGTTTAGCTTTTTTACTATTTTGGAGCTCATACAAACGAAAATTAATCTTTTGCATTAATTTACAAACTACATTAAAAGTTAAATTATATTTAGCCGCAATTTTTTCATAAGATAAACCATCTTTATAAGCATCATTTATTTTTTCACGTTCATAAAGGGGGAAATATTTTAAATATGGTTCAATATCTGTTTCATAATCGATAATACCATCAATCTCTTTATTAAGATATTTATATATATTAATAATCGCTCTTTGATATTTCCTTTTTAAATTACTAACATCATATTTATTGGTGTTAATAAGTTCCTCAATAGTTAAATAAGGATACCCTTTTAAGCCAAATAGATAGCAAATTAACTCTCTATCTTCTTTAGTAATTGGTAAATGAACATCATCAAGAACATTATCCAAATTTTTTCTATCCATATAACCAAAGGGTTTTAAAAGATTTATTTTTCTTGCCTTTAATTTATTTTTAATATTGTCTTTTAATTTAAAATATTGATTAATAGTTAAATTAAATTTGGCCATTAATTCTTCTTTACTTAACATAATACCATCAGGATTATATGAACATTTTATCCCTAAACTTAAAGAGATAAACAAGGCTTCATTATTAGTCAAAACACTTTCACTAGGATGTAAATTTAACTCATTTATATAATCATCACGGGTAATCTTAACATCTTTAATTTGATATTTATAATATAGGCTATTAAAATGAGCAATTAGGCGATTAACTTCTTGTTTACTTATCTGTATTTGTTTAGCAATATCATCATTATTTAAATAACGCCTAAATTTAAGTTTAATAACTTGTCTTTCTTTTTCCGAAAAACTTTCTTCATAATAAGCAAAAAAATTATTTAATTCCTCATTACTGATAATCAAAACTTCATTTAAATTGAACCGGTAATAATCACATTTTCGTAAACCATCCGTAATAATATTAGAAATTCTAGGTTTGGTTAAATTCGTTTTTTTAGCTATTTCTTCATAAGATAAATTATCTATCAAAAACATTTTTAAAATATTTCTCGTTTCTAAAGGAAAATCATAATAAGGTTTCTTTACATAAGGAATATAAAGCTTTTTATTAATCTCCAGACTATTACTTCTCCCTATGTATAATGAACGAACATAAATTAAAGTTTTTTGAATAAAGTCATTAAGTTTATCGTAATCTTTATGAAACATTTGGGATAATTCCATAATGGAAAGAGGCTCATCATTAACACCAAAATATAAATCTAATAATAAGATTCTCTCCTCACTTAATCTCTCTTTATATTGTTTTTTTACTTTTAACCATATTTTTTTATCTAGGGTATTCTCACTAAATCTATAAATATTATAATATAGTTTTTCTAACTGATTTATATAGTAATGTTTATATATTGCTCTTAGATTTTTAGATTTATAATAAGGATTATTCTTTAAGAGAGCTTTATCATAATCTTTATTAAAAATATACATGCTAATAAATTGTTGTTCATCTAGAGAAAAGATATCTTTATTTTTCAAGTATGTAGTATATAATTTGCTGTATGATAAATGTTTTTCTTTTTTATTGAAACCAAATTTAATAATATTTACTGCTTGTTCTAAAAATGACTTATTAGTAACTGTACCATCTAACTTACTATAAAATCTCTCAATGAGAGTTAATTCATCCTTGTTTAATTCATACTGAGCTTCATTAAAATAAGTTATCATCGTATCATAATCTAAGGACGCATATTTTTCATACAGCCTTTGGTAATCAATGAATACCACATTTTCTATTTTAAAAATGGAATATATTTCTGAGCCGTATGTTTTTATCTTGTCTTCTTTATAATTTTTAAAAGCTTTTTTGTCAGCAAATTTTTGCATGATTTTAGCTTTTAAAGACTTTTTAATTTCTCTAAGTTCTTCTTTATCAACCATTAATATATTTGCATAATCTTTATCGGTATAATAATAATCACCAAGTAATTCTAATTCATATACTCTTCTTTCTTCCTCGGTAAGTTCATCTTTTAAATATAAATATTTAAGAATATTTAAAGGGCTTATTGGTTCAACTTTAAAATTAGCAATATTGCCTCTACTTCTAACTAAGGTTAAAGCTTCGCGATACTTTTGACTATTTTCTTCCATGTAAGGCCTTATTTTGCGCAAACACCTATCTTGCTTTTGTCTAATTCTCTCAACGCTAAGTCCCAAAGCCTTTGCTAACCAATCTAAGGTTTTTATTTCATCATTTAAGAAACGATGATAAATAATGAAATATTCTTGGGAATTTAAAATAGTTTTTAACACTATTTTTAAATTATTATCAACCATATTATCGGCTAATGTATCATAAGCTTCCTCATCTTTGCCAATGAAATTTTCCAGTTCTATACCATCACCCTCGCCAATTTTTTGACTGATACTTACAAAACTTTGCCCGACAACTTCCATTAATGTTTTATATTTATTATCATTTATGCCTAAAATATCTTTAATTTCTTCTTCTGTTGGTTCTAAACCTTTACTATTAAAACTAGCTAAAAGTCTTTTATATTTACCAACAAGTTCTTCTAAATGATATGGTAATCTAATACTTCGATCTTTATCATCTAAGCTTCGGCGAATGCTATGTTTTATCCACGGAACAGCATAAGTTGTAAAAGCCCCTTGGTCTGGGTCATAAGTTTCTATTGCCCTCATTAATCCTAAATTACCTTCTTGAATAATGTCTAATAACTTCATATGCTTGGCTCTTACTCGGTACTTAAGAGCAATTTTGACAACTAATCTTAAATTACAATTAATAAGTTTTTCCGTCTCTCCCCTTCTAAATAATTCTTTTTGTTCCTCAATACTTAATTTAGGATATATACTTATATTTTTTATATACATTTTAAGAGCATCATCCGTGACTACCTCTAATAAATCTTCTTCATCTATATTTTCTAACTCTTCATTTGTTTCCATATATAACTCCTACAAAATGGTATTATTTATTTTACCATAAAAAAGTTAGAGAATAAATAAAAAATTTGGCCATCTAAAAAAAGTCATTTAAGACTTTTTTCCTAAAAATATATACCTTTATCTTTTTTTACTAGCTGCCTCTAAAATAGGTAAATTATTTGCCATTCTTACCCAATTTTCAAAAGATTTTTGAAAATGTTCTTGCGAATATAATCCTCTCACAATAGAAGGAGCATACTTATAATTTAGGGCTTCAACTATTTCCTTTTTTAAAACATCTTCTCTTAATAAACGGCCTGTCGCTTGCATCGTCGGAGATACCACTGCCATGATATAATCATAAGTCTCTTTTGCCCCATCATTAAAAGCATACATATAATCAGAGTCCGTAATTTGTTTTGCATCACTAGTTGGTAATGACCTTCCATATTTAGTTGCCGCGAACCACGTATGAGCAAATTTTACCTTTTCAACAAAATCGGAGTCAGAATAATAAATTTTAGTTCCCACCTTCATGGCAACATAAGTACCATCATCTAGAGTATATAAATTAAATTGTTCAAATAAATTTCTTACTTCTTCTAAAGAATAATTCATCTACAACCTCCTCATATTATAATTCATTTCTAATCAATTTTTTCTAAAACATAGTATCCATTAATAACTCTACCAAAAACATAATCCCCACTTTTCCACTCAATAATAAGATATTTTTTTTCTAAAATTTCCTCATAAGTATATTTACATAAAGTATCTGGTAAAATTAAATTAATAACATAATCTTTAGTATAATTAGTAGTAAACATTTTCCCACATGTATAACTAACATCTACCTTACCATTATAATCAAAAATTAATTTATCTAAAAGCAACATTTCATTACTACTTTGTAATTTTTGGGGATTAAAACTTGCTGAGTTATTAATGTAATCTACTGTTTTCCAAGTACCAACTACTCTTTCATCTTTAATAAATTCAACATTAACATTATCTTTTTGTTTAATATCCTCAACAGTATAATCATCATGACTAACATTATAATAAACTGCTACTTTAGAATTCTTAGAATCTAAATAATCTGTTATAGTTAAGTATAATTTATCATCTATTATTTCATAAAGATTAGGTCTACCTCCTATAAAAATAGTATCTTTCGTCCAAGAAATAACCCAATAACTTTCCCCATGAGGCATTAAATATAATTCTTTTATATTATAATCATCCTCCATAAAGTTTTCATTCAAAGCTTCCTCTTTATTTTCCGCAATACCGAGTAAAGACCATTTTCCTTTCGCACTTTCATCATTTACAAACATCATTTTTAAATCATTTTCTCCTTCTTTAAAAGAAAATTGTTTTAAAACTTTAATTTTACTTTGCAAATTTAATATTTCTTGCTCATAATTTTTAATTTTATTTTTAATGCTCTCTTTATTAAAATATTTTATTTCTTCTAAAGAAAAGCCCATCTTTTTTAAAGATATTATATCTTGCATAGTATAAATATTATCTTCATCATAATATCGATAACCTGTATATACATCGATATATTTAGGAACAATTAAACCAATACTTTCATAATATCTAACTGTTTTAATAGAAACATTAAAAAGGTTAGCAAAATCGCCTATTTTAAACATACAAACCTTCCTTTCATCTTAAATATAACATTGACCTTAAGGTTAGAGTCAATACTTTTTAAATATTTTTTAATACTTGACGCTTAAATTTTTTCCAATCAAAAACTATCTATTAATACTTAGATAGTCTTTAAACCTTATTATTTAGCAATTTCTCTTCGTAATTCTCTTTGCTTTTCACATAAATCTTGAACTATTTCTTCTAAAGAAAATTCATCTAAATCATAGTTATTAAAAACAGCCATAACTTGCATTATTTCATCATATGTTACTTCTTTTTCTAAATATAGTTCACTACCTATCGTTATGCATATTTCTTCAAAGGAAATAGAAGAATACCATGTTGCATTATACACTTTTTTCGTTGATTCACATACTACATCATCATAATTACTTACCGCCAACCATATACTTCCACCAATACTCTTATATTCACTACATTTATAAGTTTCATCATCACTCACATATTCCACATCACCTTGATAAATAAAAACCCCTAGTCTATGTGGGCAATCAATTTCTTCATCAGGAGATAATCCACTATAAATGAAGTAAAAAATTTTACTAGGGTCATATTTTCGAATATTTTTTCCTTGTAAGAGTTTCTTTCTATTTTCTAAAGTGACAATTTCTTCTCTTACTTTTTCGAGTGATTCTAAGTTTCCTAAAATATTTTTTAACTGCTCAACTCGTGTTTCTAAGTCAGTCAATTCTTCTTCTTTTAAAGATACTTCATCTTTTAATACTTCTAAAGATTGATATGCACCCAGCAAAGCTATTTTTTGTCTAATTTCTTGACTTAATTTATCATTTTCTTGATGTAGGCTACTTCTTTTTTCTAGTAAAGATGGTAAATCATCAGCAATATCATACTTAGTTAATAATTCATCATATTCTCTTTGTAATTTTGCTAACTTAATTTTATTCATCTGTAAACTCCTTCTAAATATTATCTTACTCTACTCCTATTTTTTGCTTTATTAATATCTTCTAAAAAGTCGGACAATGTTAAGCAGTATTTTAAATAAGCTGGATATAAATACTTAATTTTTTTTAAAACTTCCATCACTTCTTCATAAGTTACTTCGTTTTCTAAATATAAAGGGATATCAAAAGCTTTACACACTTCTTCAAAAGATACCCAATCATTTATGTTGGCATTATAGACTTTTTTATTGTCGGATTGAGCTACTTTGTTACTTAGAGTAGACCAAATAGTTTTATCTTTCAAAGTCACCGACAAACTACCACTTAAGCTTTGATACTCGGAAGCCATTACTAAACCATGCATATAAGTTATTTGGCCAGTAAATACAAAAGCATCAAGTAAAGTACCTTCCGTTCCTTTTCTATTGTATAAGGCAATAATCAAATTACTAGTTGCAAACTTTTTTGTTTTCTCATCTAATAATTTCTTTTCCCGGGCCTCTATTTCCGCAATAGATTCTAAACCGCCTAGCATGCTTTTTAATGCTTCGATTCTTTTTTCTAGTGCCTCAGCCTCTTCTTTCTTACTTGTAATACTTTGGCTAAGCTCTGCATTTTCCTTATGTAAAGCACTTCTTTTTTCTAGAATAGATTGTAAATCATCAGCTATATCATATTTAGTTAATAACTCATTATACTTTCTTTTCAAATTAAAATAATCTAACATTCCCATAAAATCACCTTTCTAATATTATCTTGCTAATTTTCTAACTTTACCTTTTCTTTGATTTTTTTGTAAAGACTCTAAACTATAAATTATTTCTTCCATGTTTACTTTCGTTAAATCAAAATTATCAAAAACTTTCAATGCTTCTTTAATTTCTAAAAGAGATACACTTTTATCTTTTGGCAATTTTTGACCAATCAATTTGGCTAATTTGGAATATCCTACAAAACCTAATACATTAACATTTGACTTGTCTTTATTCACTTTACCTTCAGCAAAAGCAATATAATTATTGGCATAATCTATATCTTTATAAAAATAGTGATATTTAAGAATGTCTCCTTTCCAATAAGAGTCCCCTCTATAATCATAGTTAAACACTTTAACTAACAATTCAAATTGTTCCCAAATTATAGCCACACATAACTTATCCGCATCATAACGGGTCATCATTTCTCTATCTTTTTCTGATACAGGCTTTCTAATACCATTTAGCCTATCTTCTAATTCTTGAATTTCTCTAAATAATTCACTTCTTTTAGCAACAAGTTCATCAAAATCATCCACTAATTCATATTTTGTTAAAAGCTCATTATATTTTGATTCAGTAACTGCATATCGTTTTTTATTAGACAAAAATCCCATATTATCCCCTCTTTGTGAAAAGATATTATAGCAAATTTTTACTTAAAATACAACTATAACTAAATAACAAACCCAAAGGTTCGTTTCATTCAAGCATAGGCTGAATATTACTAAATCCCCTTTTTTATCATCTTTTCTTTTACTAATTCAATATCTTTGTAACATTGATTGATAATTAAACTTTTAACATAGTCTTTATCTTGATACTTACTAAAAGGATTTCTACTTTGCCCTTCAACATTTGATATATTTTGAAAAAATTCTAAACGACCATTATAAATGCAAAGGACGATATCTCCTAATTTATATAAGGCAATAAGATTTTCATTGTTCCATGTAGATGTTACAAAAAATTCTTCGGAATTTTCCATAAATTCGTCCAAAGATAAACTTGTTCCGGAAACATTATAATTTTCATAAATATTATTTCCTTGTCCTTCAATTGGGATAGTATATTCTTCATCATCAATTCTAACGCTTTTTCCCAGGATAGGTTTTGAACTATCAATCAATATTCCCACGGAAACATCTTTATTTGTTATTAAGCTATCTGTAGCGTTTTTAATTATCTTATCGGCTTTTTCAAGATCATTTAAGTCTATTTCATCAATTAATCTAAAAGTTTCCCAAGAGACTGTATAAGTCATCGTAAATAAAGTAGTAAAACTTTTAACTCGGTCGTATAACCGATATAGTAATGTCTTTCTTTCTCTATTAAAACATTTTGAAATAGCTTTATCAAATTTACTATTAACATCATCTTTTATTCTTTTTATCTCATCTTTATACACTATCTTATCTCTATAATTCTCTATTTCTTGTTTTACTTCTTGATATTTTATATAAAACAATTTATCATCTAACAAATATTCTAATTGTTGAACTTTGGTTATTAACAAAAGATTACTACAATCTTTGGCCATATCTACTAATTCTGAATATAATTTTTTATTAATTGCTCCTACTTTAAATATATTATCAATCTTTTGTTTAAATTTATTAAGCCAATCATATGCTTCATTTTGGGCACTATTATCATTAGTCCAATCTATTGCCATAATATGGTTGAGTGTCTCTTGTTTAAAATGTTCTACATCTTTGGCTACTTTAATATAATAAGCATCATTTTTATATGGTTCAATAAAGTTATTAAGTGATAACAAAATTGAGTCATATACTAATTTAAAACGTTCTAAACTTTTATAAAATTCATCAACCAATAAATTATCATTAAAAACAAAATTAGCATCACTAGGCAAATTATGTTTTTTAAAATAGGCTTCTTTTAAAATTTTTTTAAATTTTTTATCAAAAGCCGAAAATGCATTATCTACTTCACTCCTGCTAATTGCAGCTTTAATACTAATTGTAGCTAAAAGTAAAAGATCATCATAATTATAACTAGAAAAATCTAATTTTTCATATTTATTAATAGTTGCAATATATTGATACATAATATCGATTTTACTAGCTTTATATTGTTCAAAATCAGAATGATTATCATAATTACTATTAGTTGTACTACTTGTATTATGAGCATTAGGTTGATTAGTTCTGCCATCAGTGCTATCACTTTGAGTATTACTACCTTTATAACCTTTTCTTATTGCCTTTTTTAAAAATTCGTATGCTTCATTTACCTCTTTCATCTTTTCTTCCGCGAGTTTTATTTCTTCCGGAGATTTACCCACTAAAGCATCAGGATGATAAGTTTTAGCTAGACTTAAATAACTTTTTTTTAATTCATCTTCTGTAAAATTAGCATTTAATTTTAATATTTGTAAAGCTTTCTCAATAGTCATTTCCTCACCCAATTTGATTATAACAAAAAAATTGAGAAAATCGCCAAAAATTTGTAAATTTGACACAAATAGACGTCCTTCGATAATTGATATATAACAAAACAAGCATAAACTAAATTAGTTTCATTAAATATTTATTACATCATAATCAATGATGACAATATCTTTAACAGTTATTTATATAACTCATATGCATAATATAAACCAATTAAAGAACTAATAACAAATATTAATAAATCATAATTATAAAACATCCCATTTTGTATAAAATTTGATATAAAACTAATAATACATATAATTAAGACAATTAAATTGAAAACTAATAATAATAATTTATACTTCTTTTTATAAAAGATATAATTTAAAATTAATAAAAAACAGTAAATAATATATTCATAAGCCATTATTTTAAATACATTCCAAGTATTATTAAGCATAGAAATTATTTCCGTCGTTTCCTCTTTCGTAAGGTTTAAAATTACATTTAAATTTGCTCCCACTGAAGAAATAGAAATATATCCAGCCCATAAAAAGAATAATAAAGGTACAATAAATACACTGCTTAATAAAACATAATTTTTAATTTTTTCCCTTTTACTTAAATCTTTCTTATTTTCCTTTATCATTTTTTTATCTTTCCTCCTTCCTGATTTCTTACATATTTTTGATTACTTGCATTAATATGGTCTTTATTTGTATAATTTAAAAGGCCACTATCTACCAAAGGTTTAATAATTTTTTCTCTAACATACCTTCTAGAATTAATTTTAAGATAATCTTTTATTTCAACCGCGGACTT
The DNA here is from genome assembly GCA_947626125.1 of uncultured Bacilli bacterium. Lineage (GTDB taxonomy): Bacteria > Bacillota_I > Bacilli_A > RF39 > UBA660 > SIG200. The sequence goes on along the minus strand of CANQRA010000004.1, from coordinate 14,872 downwards.
AGGCATCTCACAATATTCTAATACTAATTTTTGATATTTTAATACTTGACCACTTACTTGACCACTTACTTGACCACTTACTTGACCACTTTGAACCACATTTGTATTTCTAAATATTACTTTAAAACTATCTCTTTCTTCATAAAATTCAGGCTTGGGTAATCCATAGTTTTTCATTTCACGTATCATAGTAGGAATACCCGAATGCCTATTTTCAATTACAGAGCCTTTTTCTTCTAGTATTCTTATTATAGTCGTATTTCTAGCTTCCATAGTAGTTGCTGTACCCAATTTTTCTATTCTATTTGTTCCATATAAAGCACCAGGGTTTATTATTTCAATTCTATCACTATACATATATACCGAAATATAAGCATTTTCTGTTTGAATACTGTAATCACGATGAATTAAGGCATTGGCTATTGCCTCCCTCAATGCTTCCATTGGATATTCTGTACGATCTGTTCTTCTACCATCAGAATTAATTATGACACTGGTTTTCATATTTCTTTGTAAAAAATTCATCGTGCCTTCTAGCATTTCTTCAATAGTTCCCTCGATTCTTTTATTATCTAAGAATCTTTCTCCTAAATGACCAACATCACCTAATTCTATCCCCGGAATAACAGCACAAGCAATAAATAATTGTGGATAAAAACTTTGTGGATATTCCCCAAAAATAAGTATACTGGCTAAAGTCGGATAAATATTATCTTCACTTATATCAGTTATTCCACTTAATTTTAAGCATTTATTATAATCATTCTTTGCAAAATGAGGCTTTTCCATTTTTACTTTATTAATATATTCTTCTAATAATTCTTTGTTTAAATCATCTAAACTAGCTCTTTTATTAGGCCTAATATCCTCAAAAATATGGTCTTTATAACTTTGCAACGCATATATTTCATAATCTGTCATAAGCGAGTCACTGTCACCAATTCGCGTATAAGAACCGCCTCTTAAACCTTTGGGCTTATAATAACAAGGTTTTTTATTTTGAGGCATTTCGTTAACCTTAACTGCAAGAATTTGTTTTCCTTCGTATTCTAAAGGTAATATATCGGGCCTGATTATTGGTTCCATTGAATCTTTACATAGAGAAGATATTTTCTTTTGCAATTCATTCATATCATACACACCAGTTATTTCAAAATCTTTATCTTCATCGATACCGAATATTATTATTCCACCATACTTGTTAGAAAAACTAGAAAAAGTATCATAGCACGTTGGAAAGCCACCAAAAGCTTTCTTAACTTCAATTCTAGTAGTTTCCGTTTTATATTTTTTTATATAATCTATGGCTTCCAGAACTTCTTTTAGTTCCATACTACCCTCTCCTTTATAAAATATATTATACACTTTATTTAATATTATTTATACAATTTAATTTAAAAAACACGTGTATTTTATTACCTAAATACTGACAAAAAACAGAATCAATATTTTAAAAAATTAATAACTAATAAAAGGTAGCACACTGCATAACCACAAAAAAACTTCCCAATCTAGGAAGTTAATTTTTTAATGGCGCCCGATGTAGGACTCGAACCTACGACCTAACGGTTAACAGCCGTGCGCTCTACCGACTGAGCTAATCGGGCATTACTCCAATAGTATAATACAAAAATTATACTATTGTCAACAAAATTATAAATATTTTTTTAGTTCATCAATATTTTTTTCTAAAGTAGATTTTAAACGATTAGCTAAAACAACAATTTCGGCATCTTCTATATTATATGCATTAATTTTTTCGGTGATTTCTATAATTCCTTTATTTGTTCCTTCCATCATCATTTTGGCAATCGTATTATCTGTCGAGTCTTTAATCATTTTCATTTCACTCATCATTTTGCTACTCATCTTAGCCATCAAACCAATCTCTTCATTTTGCTTCCCGTATTTTTTTAAAATATCTTCTGCTTCATTACAAATACTTTGATATTCTTCTCTTTCGCTTTTTAAAAGTTTAATAAACTTTTCTTCGCTTACTTTTGTAATAATATCATCAATTCCGATAACCCCCATCTCCGCATTCTTATAAATGTAATTTAAAAATTCTACTTCTTCACTCATATTTTTTTTCAAAATAAATCACCCATTACTAATATGGATGATTTAACATAATTTATACTTCTTGAACTACCGCGATAATCATTGGTTTACATTCGGTTTCTTCAAATAAGTAATTACTTAATTTTTCTCTAATCTCTACTTTGATTTTATTATAATCAACAAATGTAGGCGTAATATTGTGGTTAATGATTTTTTCACATATATTCTTAATTTCCATGATTAAATCCTTAGAATCTTTAACATAAATAAATCCTCTGGTAGTAACTTCGGGTCCCACCAATAAAACTTTATCTTTCTTAGAAATAGTTGCACTAATTAAAACAATCCCATTTTCCGCCAACATCTCTCGGTCTTTTATAACAAGTTCGCCAACATCTTCGGAAGATATGCCGTCAATCAACACATCATTTACTTTTATTTTTTCATTTTTAGTAACTAATTTACCATTTTCAAAATTAATAACTTCGCCATTTTGTTTAAGTAAAATATTTTCTGGCTTAATCCCTAAATTATTTGCCAAGTTAGCATTATTAACCATATAACGATACTCACCTTTAACTGGCATATAATACTTAGGTTTAACTAGTTTAATCATGAGCATTAAATCTTCAGTTGATGGATGATGAAGAATAACTTTATCAGCCGGGATATTCACAATATTACAGCCAAATTTAGCTAATTCATTTTCTAATTTTACTAAAGCTTTTTCATTATTATCATATCTAGGTTCCGCAAAAACAATACTATCACTATCTTTTAAAGTTATGTATTTATCATAGCCATGGAGTATTTTACTTACATTAGCAAAAGGATTAGTTCTTTCATCACTTATTAATAAAATAGCATTATCATCATTAATATTTGTTAAATCCCCAATAATTCCGGGTTCTATTTCTAAATACTTTTCTTTTATAGCAAAATTAACGACATTTTGTAACTTTTTACCCATAATGACGATTTTACGATGCGTGTTTCTAGCCGCATTAAATATATCATTAATCGTATATAAATGATAAGGTAACAATGAAAAGATAATTCTTTTTTCATTATGTTTAATCGTGTCTTTAAAAAACTCTTCTAAACGATGATTAGGTGAAGTATAGCCTTTTCTTTCGGAAAAAGAAGATTCACACATTAAGCATAAAACCCCTTGTTTACCTACATAAGCTATTTTTCCTAAGTCCATATCATAAGCCCCTAACATTGTAGGGTCAATTACAAAATCACCTGTATAACAAATCGCTCCATCTTTAGAATTAATTACGTACATGACCGCATCCGGAATACTATGAGAAACAGAGATAGGAAAAATAGAAATATCATTATCAAAGGTAAGTTTTTTATGCGGTTTTATTTCGATAATATTTTTTTCATTTACCCCATGTTCTTCTAAAACAAACTTGCTAAATTTAGTGGCATAAATACGAATATTAGGTAAATCTTTAACTAAATCAGGAACACTTCCCATATTTTCACTATGACCATGCGTAATAAATAAACCTTTAATTCTTTTCTTATTTTTTACTAAATAAGTAAAATCTGGCATTATATAATCAATACCTAATAAGTTAGAATGGGCATATTTTAATCCACAGTCGAAGACAAATATACTATCATCAATTTCAACGACATAACAGTTCTTCCCATTTTCTGCAAGGCCACCCAAGCCAAAAATTTTAACTTTGCTCAATTTCATCACGCTTTCTATTATTTAAAGTTCTTGCACATGTTCAAATTATAACAAAAAAAAAAGATGAAATCAATCTCTTTTCCCAAAAAGTTGCTTTTTTGTGGGTTCAATATAACTGCCCAAATCTCTAGAGATTTGGGCAAAAATCGTTAGTTTTTTTCTTTTTTTATTCAAAAACTATTTACAAATATAGTTAAAGCTGTTTTAATAAAGACTTAGGAAGACAAATATTGGTGTTACCTAAAACTTTCTAGAAATACTATTCATATGTTTCTACATAGGGGAGGTACTAGAAAGGGTGATGCTTATGAGAGATAGAAATCACATCGATTTTTTATTAATCATAGTTTTTATAACCGTTTTAGCTTTGCTAATTCTGATTATAAAAACAAACTAACCTAAAAGGTTAGCTCAGCAATAGGTAACGCTTATATGCGTCTTCCTATTTATAATTTTACCATACCATATTTTGTTATGCAATTATTTTTTACATTCTTTATAATTGCTCGACAAAAGTATCATAGACTCTAATATATCTATAAGTTATCTTATTAGTTCCTATTCTCTTTTCTTTAACTACAATGTTAAGTTCAATCATTTTGTTTAAGATATTATTAATTGAATTTATATGTACATTTAGTTCTCTGGCCATTTCTTTGGCCGTAAATACTATTTTTTTCATCATTAAAGGGTGCATTTTTAGAACAATACTACCTTTTATATTTTGCTTTATGATTTCTTCATCTTCATCATAAACTTTATTAATTTCTTCAATTCTACCAATATTTCTGGTACATTGGTCCACTACACACTGTAAAAAGAAACGAATGAAACCTTCAATATTTCCATTTCGGCATTCATTAAGTGCGTTATAATAATTTGCTTTAAATAATTCGATAATTTCTGACAAGAATAATATTGGTTCATCATCTTTTAATTTGGCTAGTTGTAATGTTATAAGTGCTCTTCCCATCCTGCCATTACCATCCTTATAAGGGTGAATTGATTCAAATTGCATATGGGAAATTGCAACTTTAATAAAAGCTTCTTCGTCATACATATTATTCATATATTCCATTAAATTATCTAAAAGTTCCGGTACTTCTTCCGGAATAGGAGGAACAAATGTAGCTCCATCTTTCCCAAGGCCTCGTAAGCCAATATAATTTTGAATAGACCTAATTTCTCCTGGCGATTTATCCTCCCCTCTAACTCCAGATAATAATATTTTGTGCATGGAATTAATCATGTTAATACTAAATTTCTTATCTTTTAATCTTTCATTGGCATACTCCAACATTTGTTTTAAATTTTTAACTTCTTTAATACTATCATTAGCTTCTTTATAATCCATATAATACATATCATCTTGTGATATTTGGGTTCCTTCAATTCTTGAAGACCTTATACTTTCTCCTAAAACTAGAGAGTCTAAAAAGTATTTTTGGTCAAATTTAAACATTTTTAATAAAGATTTGTATTGTCCGTATTTATCATTGGCTTCTCCTAAAAGCTTTATTGTCTCTTTATCAAGTCTATAGGAAATTGGTAATATTTTCGCTTTATATGGTTTCATTTTTACACACTCCTTTGTTATAATATAGCACTTTTTTGTGAAAAATACACATTATTTTGCAATTTAATGTGTATTTTATAATAAATATTTACATTTTTCAACAGTTCATTGTGTAAAATAGTTAATCTTCATTTTTATTTTTAAATTGTAATATGATTGGGGTGCCTTCTAAATCAAAGGCCTCTCTTAACTTATTTTCTAAATATCTTTCATAACTAAAATGGACTAGATTTTTGTTATTAACATGGAAAACAAATTTTGGTGGTCTCGTTTCTTTTTGATTAGTGAAATATATTTTTAATCTTTTACCTTTATATGATGGTGGTTCATGTAAACTTACAGCGTCACTTATAACATCATTTAGAATACTTGTTTTGATTTCTTTGCGATTATTTTCATAAGCTTTAATTACTTCATCCATGATGGTATTAATTCTTTTTCTTGTTTTCGCAGAAACAAAGACAAAATTAATATAAGGCACAAATTTAAAATAGACTTCTAATTCTTTTTTCCATCTTTTTAAATCTTCATTAGGATCTTTTACCGTATCCCATTTATTAACGCATATAACTATACCTTTCCCAGCGGAAATACAATAAGATAAAATATGTTTATCGTGTTCAATAATACCACTTTCCGCATCAATAACTAACACACATACATCACTATCGGTAATAGCTTTCATGCTGCGCATTAAACTATACTTCTCTATATTTTCATAAATTCTTCCTTTTTTCCGCATCCCGGCAGTATCTACGACAATATAGTCATTTTTATTATAGGTAAATCTGGTATCGATGGCATCCCTAGTAGTACCCGCGATGTCACTAACAATAACTCTTTCTTCATTTAATAAAGCATTAATTAAAGAACTTTTACCAACATTAGGTCTTCCAACAAAACAAAATTTTAAAATATCATCTTCTTCGGTTACCTCATTAATTATATCTCTAGTAAGTTCCTCAAGTAATTCTTTAAAACCTAAATTATGTTCAGCCGAAACTGCCATCACTTTAGAAAAACCTAATTCATAATAGTTATATAAATTATCTTCTCTTTTTTGATTATCTAATTTATTAACCAAAACAATTACTTCTTTGTTACTTTTTTTGAGCATATTTCTGATTTTTTTATCGGCATCGGTAATTTCTTCTAAACCATCAACAACAAAAAGAATTGTATCTGCTTCATCGATGGCTATACTTGCTTGCATTTGAATATTTTCATCGAATGTACTAGAATCGGCAAAGATGCCACCCGTGTCAATTAAATTAAATTTCTTATCATTATAATTAACTACTCCATATACCCGGTCTCTCGTTACCCCTGGCTCACTTAAAATAATCGCTTTTTTTTCTTTAATTAAGCGATTAAAAATACTACTCTTACCAACATTAGGTCTTCCTATTAAACATACACATTTCATATATATCCCCCTTAGTTACAATCTAAATTATTATCCATATCTAGGATAGCTTTAATTTGGTTATCATGATAAATAATAATTTCTTGGTCGTCTAAATAAGTATTATCAAAAGGATTAATTATACCCACTTCATCATCTTTATCAAGATAATCCGGGATTAAATCTTTCAAATAAATACTAATACAAGCAAAATTATTATAAGTTTTATTACTATCCATAATTTCTTCTTCATTATCTTCGCCATAAATAATGGCTGCATCAATAATAAATTCCTTTTTGCTTTCTAACATTTTATCTTTAATACTTTTATTAATAAAACTTACTGATGGAATAGCAATACCAATAACTAACCCAATTAAAGTAATTACTGCTAATAACTCAATTAATGTAAATCCCTTATTATTCATAAATTCCTCACTTATTTAAATCACTACTAATAATATCCAAGACTTCCATTCTCCCTTTTTTAGTAATTGTAGAAAAAGGAATAAAACTATCTTCTTCTTTTAAAGAAAAAGCATTTCTAATTAATTTATCTTGTTTAGCTCGATTATTTTTTGTTACTTTATCATATTTAGTTGCCACAATAGTTATATTTAAATCATAATATTTTAAGAAATTATACATTAAAATATCATCTTCAGTTGGTTTATGACGATAATCAACAAGTAAAAAGACATGTTTTAAATTAGTTCGGGTTTTTAAATAATCCTCAATCATTAAACCAAATTTCTTTTGCGTATCTTTAGAAACACTTGCATAACCATAACCCGGTACATCTACTAAATAAAAATTATTATTAACTAAATAGAAATTCAAAGTTTGCGTTTTACCTGGTTTAGAAGAAGTTCTAGCAAAGTTTTTTCTTTCAATTAAAGTGTTGATAAAACTGCTCTTTCCCACATTACTTCTTCCCAACAATAAAAACTCATCTAAGTTATCGGTTGGATATTGACTAATTCTTATTGCGATTAATGGTTCATTAACTGAATCAATTTGCATAATAAATCACCAACTAAATTATATATTAATTTATGATTATTTGCAAATCATCTCTTCTTTTTGCTTTTATCATCTGCAAAAATATCATAAAATTCTTTTGTTTCTTCTTTTATCTCTTCTTTAACTACTTCTTTATCTTTAACTTCTTCTTTTTGTTCTTCTTTAACTTTTTTCTTTTTCTTATCTTTCTTGCTAACCTTTTTATTATCTTCTTTTTCTTTCTTTTCTTCGACCATCTTTTTTAATTCTAAGTTAGTTTTAATTGTCTTCTTTTTACTCGCATTCATACTAAATAAACAAATGATAGCTAAAAATAATCCTCCCCCAAAAGCTAAAATAACATATAAATATGTTTTATTTAATTTATTAAGATTATTCATTAAATCACTATCATATAAAGTAAAAGTTTTATTAATGGTATCATAATTATATAAATCTTTTTCCCCCGTTAAAACATTTAGCCCATATACTACATAATTTTTAGCATTATCACTGGCTTTAAAAACGGGATAACTTACTCCATCAATGATTTCTTGATATTTATTTAATCCATCAATTTTTTTATCATAGTCTAAAATAACTAATTTTAAACTAGTACCAACAGCTTCTTCATACAAAGCATATTCGTTATTATCATAAATACTACTTATAACTGTTCCATCTTCTTTTTTTAATCCAACTAAAGTATAATTAATTTTCTCATTATAACAAGCGGGAATTTTAAAGCCATTTATTTCTATTTCACTTTCCGTATATAGCTGTGGACAAGTATAATTACTTCTTAATTTAATTACCGTATAAGAAGTACCATTCACACTAACATTGATAGGATTTTGGTCAATAACATTAACTAAAATAGTATAAGTTTTTTCACTACCATTCTCAGCCCTAACAACGACATTTACTGTGTTGAGGCCTTCACTAACTTTAACTTCATCATCCCCCGATACACTTGCTTTGCTATCACTCGGTGTCGCTTTAACATTGATGCTAGTTGTTCCCTCAGGCACTGTTAAATTATAACTCAAAGTATCTTTATTAAAGGCTGGCGTTAAAGAATAACCTTCCACACTTAAACTTTTTAAATTGTTATCTTTCGAATAACTATCCTCCAGTTCTTGCTGAGTAATAATCTTAATGGTTTTACTTCCTGCATCAACATCCATCTCATTCATATTATTATCATAAACTACTAAACTGCCAATCGTAAGTTTAGTTGACCCCGTTTTTAATGTTTTAAATTTGAATGTATAGGTTTTGCTTTTAATTCCATCATCTGTCGGCATAACTCCTACTATATAATTACCATTATCATCGGCCGTAGAAGATGTTAGTTGTAAATATTTTTTATCATAATTAAGTTGCATTTCCCAACTACCTATGGCACTACTGCTCGATAATTTAACTGTTACAGTGACCGTGTTACCAATCAGAATTTGACTACTAGAACTTACAGAAACACTCGCACTAGCTGCATATGTTACGATTGGGCCTAACATTAAACTAACCAAACTAATTAATAATAATTTTAATTTCTTCATAATTACTCCTTTACTGCTTAATTTCATATGTACCTAAAATATTCTTTTGTACTTGTAATAAATCTAAGGCATTTATTTTGCCATCACCTGAAGTATCACCAGCGCTTAAATATTTTTCGGTTAAATTATAACTACCTAAGATATTTTTTTGCACTTGTAATAAATCTAAGGCATTTATTTTGCCATCACCTGAAGTATCTCCTTTAATTAAAACCACTAAATTTTCTGTAGTTTCATTATTACTAACTTCTACTTGAAAACCTGTACCAATAAACCCATCATTAACAATATTATTTTTATTATCTTTAATTACAACACTTTGCGCACCCGCAATACTTTCAATAGTGCTTTTAACTGTTTTAACTTCCGTCTCCGGACTAATCCCGGATATTTCCCCACTGGCGTATTTAAAACCACTACTAACAATGATAGTACTGATTGCTACACTTGTTTTGTTATTTTCTTCGGGTACTTCCACAGCCCCATTGTTTCCTTCATCGATTTGGGCATCCATATCATTATAAACCGGAATCCGAAAAAGAAAACTACTATCTAAAATATTCATATTTTGATAAGATTTAAAAGTTGTTTTTGCTTCACTAGATGGAGCGGCGATATTAGTCATGTATTGATGACCATACAATCTATTTGCATTAGTTGGTAAAACATTAAATTTTTGTAAGTAATTACTATCTTGACCAACATCAATATAAGATGAAGCAATATTTTTAGCACCCCCAAATAAAGCATTATATAAACTATCCCATTTTTGGGCATAAGCATATTCAAGGCCACATAAAGTAACTCCTTTACTTGTGGCACAACTATCACTTACGCCAAAATTATAGAAATTATAGTAGCCTTTATATTTCCCATCTTCCCCATCATAAACACCACTATAAAGGTTATACAAAGAATTACTATTACCTAGCTCTTGTAATATTCTACTCGAAATAAATATAGGACTTACATTGGCATCCATCCCGGCATTATTAATAATTACCCCTAAATCATTACCTATCCCTAAATGATATTTATAAAATTCTGCATTTTTAATTACATTACTAACGGCGCTCGGATATTTTTCTTTTAAAACATCACTATATCTTAAATATTCAAATTGAAAAATCGTATTTTCGGAAAACCAATTTCGAGGGTCCATATAAAATGATACAGCTTTACTGGATGCTGGATACCAAGTTTTACTATAAGGATTTTTACAAGTGCTATCGATATCCTCTGCTTTACTACTAGCAATATAACTTTTTCCACAGGCACTTTCACTACTTACCGCACTTTGCCAATCAAGACCCGTAAAAGCTGGTTCAAAAGACCAAGTAGGATGTTTTTCTTTTAAACTACAAAGCCCTGACCAATAACTTTGGGGAAAACCGGCATCTTTTAATTCTTTTTCACAATCATTTGTAGCTTCTTCATGAGAAGCTTCCCCTTCATCGTTTTTTTGCGAAACCGATACAAATTGGCTACAAACATACCCTATTTCACTTGCCTCATAATATATTTGATACCAACCACTTGCACACCCTTTTTCATCTTTAAATAAAGCATTAGAAACTAAAGTGTATTCGGAATACTTACTTAAAGATTTAATTATCTCATAATTAGTACCTGGTCCTTTTCTTAAATTGATATCATTATCATTTATTTTTCCAACATATGTTATAGCATAACAAAACTTCATATTAAATATGAATAAAAAGAATAAAAATAACATAAATATTAAATAGTGTTTATTAATATTTTGCACTTTTTACCTACTTTCAACTTTAATTGTATCACATATCTCCTAATATTTCTCTAAATATAACATTTTTTAACATTTTTTACCAAAATATTTACATTTAGAACTTTATCCCTTATAATAGAAAACCAATCAAAAAGGAAGGATAATTTATGACTAAATATGACTCTACCGATATATTTTTTATTACCATCATATCTATATATTTAATAACTCTTGTTTTATTTTTAACCGTGTTAATTTTTAAAGAATTAAAGAAATCTAAACCAATAAAAAAGACTACTCTTCCATCAAAAAGTAATCTTCTTTTAAATAAACATTATAAACATAATATTTCTTATCTTAAAAATAATTAATCTAAATCATAATTATATATACCATGAATTTTCTTTAAATCATTCTCATTTAAATCATTAACTACATATTTATCTTTTTCTTTTGTTACCGTAAAAGTAATCGTATAATCTACTCTTGAAGTAGTATCTTTCATTTTATCTAATTTATATGATGTATATAATGCTTCACTATAATTACCATTGCCATCCATAAAATCTTGTGGATTATTCGCTAAATATTCACTAGCTTCCACCGTAGCTTTATATAAATCATAAACACTAATTTTAACTGTAACATAAGCTGTATCACCATCATACTCTTCTTCTAATATTTCATAACTTAAATCTTTATATTGTTTTTTTAATACTTCTCGATACTTATCTTTTAATTCTTCACTTAAGTTATCTTTTTCCACCACATTTTCTAAATCGACTAAAACTTCACTATCAAGGGCTTTATATTTTTTTAAATACTTTTCTACCGCATTCTTCGCGGTATTAACTCCACACCCACTTAATAATAATATAATACTTAATATTGCAATAACCTTTTTCATAAATCACATCCTAGTACTATTATTCCTCACAAAAAATAATTTATACATTATGATAAGATAATTTAATTAATTCATATATATTATATTCTTGAGACGTTAATTTACTATTTAATTTAAGAAGCATATTTTGGTACATCTCTTCAATACTCGGAAGTAATTCTTTAAACCACTCTAAATATAAATATTTAAGTTTACTATATTCTTTTTTCTCATATATAGAATCTATTTCTACTTTAATTATCTTTTTTATTTTAATTTCTTGTCTTGTTTCTTCACTTATTATATCATCACTAATTATCTCATAATTAATCTTCTTTAAAGCTATATTATACATAAACTCATTAATATTTAATTCATCTTCTAAAATTAAACTACTCTTACTTAAAACTATTCCCCCTTCATCAAATTCTAAAGCTATACAGTTCTTCCCATCACTAAATATACAAGTATATTTTAAAGTAGCATTCCCTTTTAATTTAGTTTTATTTTCAATTAATTTAAGAAATTCTTCATCTACTTTTATTTTTTTACAAATAAAATTGAAGATAGTTTTGGCTTCTACTTTTACTAATGGTATTTTTTTAACATATTCAATTTCATCATCACTATCCCATTCATAAAACATACAATAACTATCTTGAAAATTTAATAACACATCATAATAATAGTCCATTTTTAGGCCTCCTTAAAGATAATATGATTAAAATAATACCCATAAAAAATAAATCACAGTAAATACTTCTAATAATAAAATAAACAAATTCGAAAAAACTATACCCAATTACTAATAAATTTAAATATAATAGAATAAAAAATAACCCTATTACACTTAAAATATAACCAATTATAAATAAACTTATTCTTAACATAATTATCTAATATATTTTATTTATATTTTAAAAAAAATATTATATAATTATAAAGAAAGTAGATGATTATATGGATTATATAAAATATTTAATATTGGGAATTATTCAAGGAATAACGGAACCTTTACCCATTTCATCAAGTGGCCATATCTTCTTATTTAAGAATTTATTTAATACCGAAATTTTTAATACTTTTAATTTTGAAATAATCTCTAATTTTGGTTCTTTTTTAGCTATCTTATTTATCTTTCGAAAAGATATTATTACTTTAATTAAGAATTTCTTTGGTTATATATTTACTAAAAATAAAGAAAAGAATAAAGATGGCTTTATGTATGTTATTAAGTTAATTATTAGTACTATACCTGTCGGTATAACAGGTATTCTTTTAAATGATTACTTAGAAACCCATTTTAATTCTTTAAAAATATTAGCTTTTACTTTTTTATTTACTTCTCTCATGCTTTATATCGTAAGAAATATTAAAGGAGACAAAACAAGTAAAGACATTACTATTAAAGATGCCATCATTATTGGTATCTTTGAAGCTATAACAATTATTCCGGGAATATCTAGAAGTGGTACTGTATTAGTAGCTTGTCTTCTATGTCATTTAAAAAGAGATGATGCCTTAAAATATACCTTTATGTTATATTTCCCTGTAAGTGCTGGTACTATGTTATTAAAAGCTCCAGATTTAATAAACACTAGTACTTCTTTATTACTACCTTATTTAGTAGGTATGTTAGCATCTTTAATAATTACTTATTTCTCTTATAAATGGTTGAGTAATATTGTTAAAAATGGTAAATTATGGCATTTCTCTATCTATTGTTTATTACTTGCCTTATTTATCTTTGTTTATTTTAGATAATAACAAAAAAATACGAAACAACTCGTATTTTTTTATACCTTTAAAACCTACCTCACTTAATCCCAAGACACAGCTAGATTAATGGGACCGCTTAATGGGACCACACAGTTAGATTAATCGGACCTACGCCTTCCCCACCACGAACGGTGAGTCCACAGTACCCTCGCCCGAACTAATTTTCGCCCCATCGGACTTAAGATAGAAGACCGGGCGCATCCCCTCGTAGGTGCCCACACTGCTTTGGGTCATGGTGCCACGCGAATTGATACTCCACGCAAAACAATTTCCGCTACATTGACCGAAACGTGACATGGTCCATTCAGATTGATAATCACTTGATTTTCCATTTTTACTTATATGTAACCAACTATTAACACATCCCGCGGATGATGAATAACAATTCGTAGATCCTTCTCCTGTATATGAATAGTAATAATCATGTATATACATCAATCCTATTTTGGCTGTGACAGTGCTACTCCATCTATTTTCTATGTCAAATACTTCATCCGCTGTTTTATTTGGTTCATATTTACCAGAACTGTCACGCCCTATATCTCCATATAACCAGTTGGTATCTTTTATCATATTATACCAAGTATCATTATTAACCGTACTTTTTATATATGTAGCATTTGATGTCGTACTATCAATAAACAAATTTGATGTTCCATTCCATCCAGTTGAATTGCCTAAGTTTTTTCCATTTAGTCTATTAAAAGGTTTCGAATCTGGCCAAGACATATCGTCTGTGGAAGAAGAATGCCAAGCAAAAGAGCGTGAATTTCCTTCTCTTATGGTCGTATTCATTATTAGTTTTAAATCTCCTGTACTTGGGACTATTCCGATTATTCTATACATGTATTCACTTTCTACATTTCCAGCACAATCACTTGATGGGTTATCTGTTCCAAAACACACAAAGTTATCAACCGTTCCTGTACATTCACCATTAGCTGCATCGCACGCTCCAGCAAACCGGTATAGCCCGCCTAATTGTTTATTTGTGTCAAGTCCTTTTGGATTTTTAGAAAACACATATCCTCCAATTCCAGGAATTGGTTTTTTTGTTTCATAATTTCCCGATACAACACTCGATGTCCTTCCAGATAAATCATATACATATGCTTCTATGGTATATGTTTGTCCTGGTTGTAA
>CANQRA010000003.1 GCA_947626125.1 uncultured Bacilli bacterium | reverse complement strand
CCGATTACTTTAATGCTTGATAATGATAATGCAGGAGAATTAGCCACCAATACAGTGGGGGATGAACTTGCGAAGGCCAATGTCCCTATTAATGTGGTAAGACTAAAAAAAGCTAAAGACCCCGATGAATACATTGTTAATTTTGGGGTTGAAGCATTTTTAGATACAATTAAAAATAAAGTTGATTATTTAGATTATAAATTAGAATATTTAAAAAATAATAAGAATTTAAGTAATACGATAGAATTAGTTAGTTATATTAAAGATGTCTTAAAATTAATTGATGGGAAAGATAATTTAACGAAAGAAATAATCTTAAAGAAAATAAGTACAGATTATAATATCAATTATGAATTACTTAAAAAAGAGATAACTTTTACGGAAGAAAAACCTACTCCTAAAAATGTAAAGCCACCAAAAAAAGATAAATATACAACTTGTGTTTATAATATTTTCTATTATTTAATGAGTGATAGTAAGTATATGAAGCTCTTTAATCAGAGATTAGGCTTCTTAAAAGAGCCAAAAGAACGTAAACTGCTTACAGAAATTGAATATTATATCAATATTTATGGTAAAATAACATTAGCGGATTTTATTAATTATGCGGAAAATGAGGAAGAGATAAAAGAATTAGTTAAGAATATAATTGAAAATGTTTCTTTAAATGACCTAGATGATGAGATTTTTAATGAATATTTAAATAAGTTAGATAGTTTATTAACGAGAGAAAATATCCGAAAGATTAAAGAAACAATCAATACATCGAAAGATGTATTAGAACAAATTGATAATTTAAATAAACAAATCAATTTAAAAAATAGTTTATTAAATAAAAATGAGGAAGTGTAAATAATGAAAGAAATTAAAACATTTGCAGAAAGAAAAGAAGAACTAATTAAAAAAGGGGAAGAGAAAGGGTATATTACTTTTGAAGAATTAGCCGAAGAATTAAAAGGCTTAGATATGGATAGTGATGCCCTTGATGATTTATATAATTCCTTTGTTGATGCGGGGATTAGTGTTATTACCGAAGAAGATGCCGAAAGTGGAGGAGATGTACCACCTTTATCTCATCTAGAAGAAGAAGAGGTTATTTTAGATGATGCTGAATTAACTAAAGATGTTAATATTAATGACCCTGTGCGGATGTATTTAAAAGAAATAGGGCGGATTAGTCTATTATCTAACGAAGAAGAAATGAATATATCGATGCGGATTGCTGATGGGGATGAAGATGCGAAAAGAATACTTGCCGAAAGTAATTTACGTCTTGTTGTTTCCATTGCTAAAAGATATGTAGGAAGAGGTTTATTATTCCTTGATTTAATCCAAGAGGGTAATATAGGCTTAATGAAAGCTGTCGATAAATTTGATTATGATAAAGGTTATAAATTTTCAACTTATGCTACTTGGTGGATAAGACAAGCTATCACGAGAGCTTTAGCGGACCAAGCAAGAACTATCCGTGTACCTGTTCATATGGTTGAAACAATCAATAAAATGGTAAGAGTGCAAAGACAAATGACCTTGGAATTAAATCGTGAGCCAAGTGAAGAAGAAATTGCTAAAAAAATGGGTATTTCGGTTGATAAGGTTCGAGAAGTAATTAAAATTAGTCAAGAACCTGTTTCTCTAGAAACCCCAATTGGGGAAGAAGATGATTCTCATTTAGGCGATTTTCTCAAAGATGAAAGTTCCCTATCCCCAGAAGAATATACGGAAAATGAGATTCTAAAAGAAGAAATAAAAGAAGTTTTGCAAACTCTTCAACCACGGGAACAAGAAGTTCTTGAACTTCGGTTTGGGCTTTCTGATGGGACTTGTCATACTTTGGAAGATGTTGGTAAACGTTTTAATGTCACAAGAGAAAGGATAAGACAAATCGAAGCAAAAGCCTTAAGGAAATTAAGACATCCTTCAAGAGCTAAGAAACTTAAAGATTTTTTAAATAGTTAACATGAATAGTGAGAGAATAAAAGTAATAATAAGTAAAGTAAGAGCCAAAGACACAGTTTTAGATGTGGGGTGTGACCACGGTTATACGAGTATTCTTTTAAAAAAAAATAAACTATGTAAACAAGTTTACGCTAGTGAAATATCGGCAAATGCTTTAGAATATGCTAAAGCTAACTTTAAAAAAAACCATGTGCATATTAAAACTTTTTTAAGTGATGGCTTTAAAGATATTCCTGTCTTTTTTGATACAGCCATCATTGCCGGGATGGGTACAAATACTATTTTAAATATTTTAAATGATGTGAAAGCTCCCCATAAAATAATTATAGCCAGCAATAATAATTATTACTTATTAAGAAAAAGTTTAAATGCCATGGGTTACAAAATAATAACGGAAGAGGCTGTTTGGGAAAACAATCATTATTATGTTATTTTGCTATGTATAAAAGAATATCAAAGACTTACGGAAAAAGAATTATTATATGGTATTTCGAATAATGATGATTATTATCAATATCAGCTCGATATGCGGAAAAAAATTATTCCGCAAGTACCATTTTCTAAAAAATGGCAATTATTAAAAGAATGTCGGGATTTAAAAAGACTTATTGAAAGAAAGTAAGTCCTTTTTTATTATCCGAAACTTCTTTATTATTATTGATTTTCTCTTTAATAAAGGCCGTATTCTTTTGGGTATTATCCATAATTCTTTTGGTACTTGTATTACTAAATTCTTTTAATAAAGATATGGCATTTCTGGCATTAGTTACTAAAGGTTTGGCTTCTTTATAAAGGGGAATAACTTCATTAATAACATTTAAAGTTTTCCCAATTCCTCCGAGCATTCTTCCGAAGCTAAATCCTCCCGTTAATCTTGGTCCAAACATCTAAACCACCTACTATATTTTATGCAAAACTACTACTGGAAACACTAGAATTTTTATGTTATAATTTTAGAAGATAAGATATGAGGTTTTGACTATGCAAAAAAAATCTAAAAATAAAAATATTATTTTTCATTTTTTAGATAATGTGATAAGTGTTATTCTATCTATTTTTCATTATGCCTTGCTTGGTTTAAAATGTTGTACCATTAACTTATTTAAAAAAGAGAAAATGCATAAGATAACCCCCAAAGAACTAAAAAAGTTAGAAAAAGAAGCTGTTATACTTGCTAATGATTTAAAAACGACGGGAGCAACGCGTAGTAAAACAATTAATACTTATTATTATAAAGCTCTTAAAAATGGTTATCTTTTTAAAGGTAAGATGAAAGGTTCTTCTAAATTAGATATAAATTCTTTTTTAGTTAATGAAGGATTTACGGTTTATAGTATTAAAACCAATAATTTAATTAATATTCTTAATAAAGATATTGGTAGTAATAAATTAAGTAGTAAAGAATTAGTTTTCTTTTTAACAGAATTATCTACTTTTTTAAAGGCAGGTATTTCTTTAAATGAATCAATTAAAATGATTAGTAGAGAAGTTAAGAATAAAAGGAGAAAAGAATCTTATCAAACAATTTCTTTTGATTTATCCTTGGGTACTTCTTTTTCCCAAAGCTTAGAAAAACAAGATGGGATGTTTCCTAGTTTACTTATTAATATGATTAAATCTAGTGAAGCAACAGGTAATTTAACGGAAACTCTTGATGAACTTGCTAAGTATTATGAAGAAGTAGAAAAGAGCAGAAAAGATACTATTAGTGCTCTTACTTATCCCACGATTATCTTTGTGTTTTCTATTTTTGTTATTATCTTTATTTTAACCTTTATTATGCCTGAATTTATTAAAATATATAAAGATAGTAAAATAGAATTAAATCCTTTTACTAAATTTATTATTAATGCAAGTAATTATTTACAAATTCATTTAGTAACGATTATTTTTACAATTATCTTTTTAATTATTATTTTTATTCTTTTATATAAAAATATAAAATCATTTAAAGAATTTATCCAAAAATTATTAATGCATATTCCCGTCATTAAAGATATTATTATTTATCATGAATTATCAATCATTACAAAAACTTTTTCTTCCCTTTTAAAGAATAATGTTTATATTACGGAAAGTATGGATATCTTAAAAAGAATTACTAATAACGAAATATATAAAGATATTATTGATAAAACGGTTAATAATATAACTAAGGGAGAAAAAATATCTTCTTCTTTTAAAGACCATTGGGCTATTCCGGAAGTTTGCTATATGATGTTAAAAACGGGGGAAGATACGGGGAGTCTTGCCGAGATGATGGGCAAAATCAGTGATTATTATCAAGAATTACACCATAATTTAGTAAAAAATATTAAGGTATTTATTGAACCCATTTTAATTGCCTTTTTAACTATTGTCGTGGGAGGTATTTTAATCGCCGTCATTGTCCCAATGTTTGAAATGTATGGAGGATTGATGAAATGATTTATGTTTTAATTTTTGCTTTAGGAGCAATCTTAGGTTCATTTTATTTTTGTGTTGGCACAAGGCTTCCTCAAAAAATGAGTATTGTTAAAGGAAGAAGTGCTTGTGATAATTGCCAAGAAAAATTAAAATGGTATCATTTAATCCCCCTTTTTTCCTATATTTTTTTAAAAGGGAAATGTGCTTATTGTCATCAAAAAATTGGCTTTGACTCTTTTATTGTCGAATTATCATCAGCCCTTTTATTTTTAGCGGGTTACATGTATTTTGGCTTTACTTTAACTTATGGCATCTTTTTAGTTTTAGTATCAGTGGCCATCATAATTTTTGTTAGTGATTTTAAATATATGGTTATCTTAGATTCACCTCTTATTATAGGTAGTATATTAATCATTATATTAAAATATTTTGAAGTGGGTTTTAAAAATACTTTAATGGCTATTATCTTTGGCTTTTGTTTATTTTTTACCATGTATTTAATCAAATTATTTGGCGATAAATTATTTAAACGAGAATCCTTAGGAGGTGGCGATATTAAACTAGCTTTTTTGATTGGTTTAACCTTAGGTTATCCGGCGATTGGTTATGAGCTAGGTTTAATATGTATTATTTTTGCTTCTTTCTTAGCCTTACCTTATGCTATCGCGGAACTTTATTTAAATAAAAAAAATGAACTACCTTATGGTCCATTTTTAATCGCTTCTTTAATAATTATGCTTGTCTTTTATGATAAATTTTATAATTTATTGATTTTTTTTAGATAAGATAAGCAATAATTGTGGCTATAACACTTAGAATCATTAAGATTAACATAACCCACACGACGATTTTTTTTGTCTTCTTTTTCATAATACATCCCTTCAACAATTAAAAATATATCATATTTTAGGAATTTTTAAAAGTCTTTTTGCATATTCTGTATGGGTGAAATAATGAAAAAAAGATTATGGCAAAATAAATGGTATATATTCTTAGTTTTATTTATTATGATTATTGGCTTTATTATTGGTTTTATTTATTATCATCTTCAACCTAGTGATATTAAAAATGGTATTATAACGACCCTTAATAGTTATGAAGTATTTAGAAGTAACTCTATTATTAAAGATTTAATAATTACTTCTTTATTACTCATAACATCTTTTTTTATAATTGGTATTCCCTTAGCTCTTTTTTATTTATTTTATGAGAGTTTATCTATCGGTTTTTTAATAAGTATGTTTATATCTATATATAAAATAAAAGGTTTATTTTATATCTTTTTATATTTAATTATTAATAAATTATTCTCTTTATTATTAATTATTTTCTTTATTCGAAAAATAATTGATATTGAAAGATACACTATCGGTTTATTTATATATAAAAATAATAGTTTAAAAGAAAAAATAATTATTAATTTTATTTCTTGTCTATATCTAATAGTTATCTTATTTGTTGTTAATATCATTTTATATTTTATTTCTTGTTTAATATTTTCAAGATTAACATTACATTAAAACTGTTGTAATTAGAAAGTTCAACTACTTTCTTTTTTTATTTTACATTTTAGTGTAAAATAAAATTTTTCCTAAAATTATTTGGGGTAAATTTATTTACAAGTGGCAATTAATTAAGTATAATAGTGGTAGACAGTGGATATCTGTGGCAGAAAGTGGGTGATATAAATGTTCATGGGCGAATATCATCACAACATTGATGAAAAAGGTAGAATTGTTATTCCTGGGAAATTTAGAGAAGACGATAAAAAGAAGATTGTTGTGACCAGGGGATTAGAAAAATGCTTATATCTTTATACCATGGAAGAATGGGATAAAGTAGTAGAAAAACTAAACAAATTACCTTTTACCAAAAAAGATGCCCGAGCATTTATGCGTTCATTCTTTGCCGGAGCCTCTGTATGCGAATTCGACAAGATGGGTCGAATCAATATTACCTCCCCGTTGGTTAGCTACGCCAATCTCAAAAAAGAATGTGTTGTGATTGGCGTAAATGACCGTATCGAAATATGGAATGAGGAAATGTATAATTCTTATATGGATGACAATTCATCTAAATTAGAAGAAATCGCGGAAAATTTATTTGAGGTTTCTAATGAAGCATTATAGTGTCATGTTAAAAGAAGTAATTGATAACTTAAATATTAAAGAAAATGGTATTTATGTTGATGCTACATTAGGATATGCTGGCATGAGTAAAGAAATTTTAAAAAGACTGAATAAAGATGGCTTACTTATTGCCATTGACCAAGATGAAGAAGCGAGGACTTATGCTGATAACGTTTTAAAAGAGATTGGTTCCAATTATAAAATCTTACCAATTAATTTTAAAGATATGAAAGAAGCAATAAATTCCTTAGGAATTAAAGCTGTTGATGGTATTATCTTTGATTTAGGTTTTTCCAGTCCCCAAATAGATGAAGATAAAAGAGGGTTCTCTTTTGCTCATGATGCCACCCTTGATATGCGTATGGATTTAAATAATAAAGTAAATGCGAAAATAATTGTCAATAAATATAAAGAAGAAGAATTAGTAAAGTATTTCTTTATGTATGGGGAAGAAAAATTAGCTAAAGTTATTGCTAAAGAAATAGTAAAAGAAAGAAGTCAAAAGGAAATTAATACTACTTTAGAATTAGTAGAAATAATTAAGAAAGCTGTTGGTGCTAATTATTTTTATAAACAACATCCGGAAAGAAAAATATTTCAAGCTTTAAGAATTATGGTAAATAATGAGCTTAATGTTTTAGAAAGTGTTTTACCGGATGCCATTAATCTACTTAAAACAGGTGGAAGAATGGGTGTGATATCTTTTCATTCTTTAGAAGATCGTATTGTTAAAAATTGTTTTAGAAAATATAGTGAAGTTGATGCTATGTATAAAGGATTACCTAATATTCCTTTAGAATATCAACCGAAGATTAAATTAATAAATAAAAAGCCGATGGTAGCAAGTAAGGAAGAAATAAGCGAAAATAGTCGCAGCCATAGTGCGAAATTAAGAGTAATAGAAAGGGTCTAAAAATGCGTAAGAATAAACCAAAATTAAAATTTTTAAAAGGGGAAAAGTTTATGTATGCCTTAGTAGTTATGCTCATCATGGCTATTCCTGTGGTTAATGTCTTTACTAAAGCATTACTTTCGAAGACAAATATTGAAACGGAAAAATTAGAAAATAAAATTGCCGAACAAGAGAATATTAATGAGAGTTTAGCGATGCAAAAAGATGAGCTAGTAAGTATGGAAAATATTCAAAAAATTGCAGAAGAATATGGCCTATCTTATCGTAGTGATAATATCGTTAAAGTAACAGAAGAAAATTAGGAGGTCAAAATGAAAAAAGTTACAATAAAAATACCCAAAATTCTTATTTTTATTGTGGCTTTTTTCTTTGTTTGTATCATTGGTAAATTAGCGTATGTTGCTATAAGTCCTAATATAGATGGTATTAATTTAAGAGTTTTTGCTAATAACCGAAATACGAAAGAAGAAGTTATTCAAGCTAAAAGAGGTTCTATTTATGACCGTGATGGTAATGCTTTAGCTTCGATGGTTAATTCTTATACTTTAATTGCCTACCTAGACCCATCACGAACTAAAGATATAAATAATCCGCAACATGTTGTTGATAAAGAAAAAACCGCTAAGTTGCTTAATGAATTATTAGGGCTTGATTATGAAGATACTTTAGAAAGATTAAATATTAAAGATGCTTATCAAGTAGAATTTGTGGGAGCTAAGGATATTTCAGAATCAAAGAAGAATGAAATAGAAGCTTTAAATATTCCGGGTATTGACTTTATTACGGGGCAAAAAAGGGCATATAATATGGGTTCTTTTGCTTCATATATTTTAGGCTATACAAAAAAAGATGAGGAAGGCCAAATAACAGGGGAACTCGGAATCGAAAGTGCTTATGATGATATTTTAAAAGGTAAAAATGGAAAACTTACTTATGAAGCGGATGCTTATGGTTATCGTCTTCCAAATGCCGAAGTAATGAGAGAAGAAGCGGTTGAAGGTGATGAAATATATTTAACTTTAGATAATAAAATTCAATTGTTCGCGGAGAATGTTACGGATAAATTATCTTCCGAGATTAAAATGGATTGGATGATATTTACGGTGATGAATGCGAAAACAGGCGAAATACTTGCTAGTAGCACAAGTCCTGATTTTAACCCCAACGATTTAAGTGGCTTAAAAAGTTATGTTAATCCTTTAGTAAGTTATCCGTATGAACCCGGAAGTGTTATGAAAGTATTTTCTTTTGCTGCGGCGATTGAGGAAGGGTTATATAATGGAACAGAAGAATATCAGTCTGGTAAAATAAAAGTCGGAGATTATACAATTAGAGATCATAATGGAGGAGAAGGATGGGGTCCAATTTCCTTTGATCAAGGTTTTGCTAATTCTTCCAATGTGGCCGCGACTTTATTAAGTAGAAAATTAGGGGTTGACCTACTTAAGAAATACTACACGGAGTTAGGTTTTGGCTCTAAAACAGGAATTGAATTACTAAGTGAAGAAGAAGGCATTATTGACTTTCATGAAGAAGTAGGTCTTGCAACAGCATCATTCGGTCAAGGTATTATGGTTACCCCCATTCAATTACTGCAAGCTCTTACAATCATGGCAAATGATGGCACGATGATTAAACCTTATATCGTATCGAAAATTGTGAATGGCAATAATGAAACTATTTATGAAGGTAAAAGAGAAGAAGTAGCTAAGGTTTATTCGAAAGAAACTATCGATTATATGAATAACTTAATGTATGATGCAGTCTATAATGGTACAGCGGGTCATATGTGGGTAGCGGATAAAACAACTGTGATAGGTAAAACGGGGACAGCGCAAATTGGTTCTAGTCATGGTTACTTAACAGGTTATTATGATTACATTCGAAGTTTTGCCGGTCTTTTCCCTAAAGAAGACCCGGAAATTCTTGTCTATGTTGCTTTGGAAAAACCTCAAGCTGGTATTGATGTTGTGGCTAAAGAAGTAACTAAGGCCATTGATAATATAGCTTCTTACCTAGGCCTTGAAGATACCAATGAAGAAATAACGAATTTAAAAGTAGAATTAAAAAACTTTATTAGTAGTGAAGTAAATACTACAGTGGAAGACTTAAAAAATAAGAAATTAAAGGTTATTACTTTAGGTAGTGGTAAATATGTTACTAATCAATATCCTCTTAAAGGCATGAAAGTTTTAGAGGGTAGTAAAGTATTCTTAGTAAGTAATAGTGATGATTATCAAATGGTTGATTTAACGGGGTGGAGTTTAAGTGAAGTAATGACTTATGCCGACTTATTAAAAATAAAAGTTGATTTTGAAGGTAGTGGCTTTGTGCAAAGCCAAAGTATAGCTAAAGATACTTTAGTAACCAGTGATATGACTTTACATGTTGTATTAAGTAAATAAATAAAAACATATTATTTTAGTGGTGAAATAATATGTTTTTTAATGATATTCATATTAGAATGCGTTTTGTTTTATTAGTTATTATTATTGCTTTTATCTTAATTATTGGTAAAGTATTTTATATTCAAGTTATATCTTATAATAAACTATCTAAAATTACGGAAGATTTATGGAGTAGAAAAATGACGATTAATGCCCCAAGGGGTGATATAGTTGATAGAAATGGGAATATCTTAGCTACGAGTATTGTAACCACCACTGTTTATGTCGTTCCTAATCAAATAAAAGATAAAGAATTAGTTTCCCAAAAATTAGCGGAAATTTTAAATTGTGATTATGATGATGTCTATAAATATGTTTCTAAACATAGTAGTATGGAAATTATAAGAAAAGGCATGGATTTAAGTAGTGAAGTGGCCGATAAAATTGAAGCCCTCGGTTTCGATGGGGTCTATTTAGTCGTGGATTCTAAAAGATATTATCCATATGGCGAAATGCTTGCTCATATTATTGGTTTTGTTGGTAGTGATAATCAAGGTTTATCCGGACTAGAACTTACTTATGATGAATATTTAAAAGGTACAAATGGCGAATTAAAATATTATAGTGATGGTAAAGGAAATAAATTAGAAATACCTGATAGTTATGTTGAACCGACGAAAGGAATGACTTTAAAGTTAACCTTAGATATTGAACTCGTGAAAGCAGTTTATAATGAACTGAAAAATGCCATGGATAAATATAATTCCGCGGCGGCCTTAAGTATTGTGATGAAACCTAAAACTGGAGAAATACTTGCCATGGGAAGTCTACCTTCCTTTGAACCCGACAATTATCAAAATTATAGTGAAGAAGTTATCAATCGTAATTTACCAATTTGGATGACTTTTGAACCGGGTTCAACTTTTAAGAACGCCACGCCAGTTTAGTGACATAATAATCAATATAAAAACGTATTATTAAGTGGTGAAAGAAAATGAATAATTATTTGTTTTATTTAAATATTGAAATTATTATTAATCAAAATTTATATAAAAAAAATATTATTGATGAAAAAACATTTTTATATGTTAATGAAAGATTATTAAAAAAATGTGAGGAATATAAATGAATTATTTAGAAATAGCTAAATTAGTTATGAATGGGGAAAAAATAGCTAATTTACCCCTTCGAGTATGTTTTTATGCACGTGTATCAACCGATAGTGATCATCAATTAAATAGCTTAGAAAATCAACAAAACTATTATGAAAGCTATATTAAATCAAAACCTAATTGGACATATGTTAATGGTTATATTGATGAAGGAATATCAGGAGTAAGTGTTGCCAAAAGATGGGGATTTAAAAAAATGATTGATGATGCTAAAAAGCATAAATTTGATTTAATCATTACTAAAGAAGTATCCCGTTTTGCCCGTGATTTAGAAGATAGTATTCACTATATTAGAATATTAAAAAACGCTAATGTGGGTATTTATTTTGAAAATCAAAATTTAAATACTTTTGATGCTAATTCCGAACTTATTTTAAATATAATGTTTAATTTAGCCCAAGATGAATCCAGAAAATTATCGGGAAGAGTAAAATTTGGTCACAGGCAAGCTATAGAAAAAGGTCATGTTTTAGGTTCCTCAAATATTATTGGCTATAAAAAAGAAAATTGTAAATTAGTAATTGTTCCCAGTGAAGCCAAATTAGTTCGAAAGATATTTGAATTATATGCAAGTGGTAATTACGGCTTATATAAATTATCAAAAGTATTAGCTAGTTTGAATTTTTATAATAAAAATGATAATTATTATGATAAAGATACTTTAAAAAGAATTATATCTAATCCAAAATATAAAGGATATTATCGCGGAAAAACGAGTGAAGTAGTAGATTATCGTACCAAGAAAAGAATTAAAATAAGCGAAGATAAACAAGTAATCTATAAGGCCGATGCAAAGATAATTCCTCCTATAGTAAATGAAGAATTATGGAATCAAGCTAATGCGATATTGCAAAATCGTACTAAAAATTATCAAAGTAATAATTATTTTAATGGAGGTTTAAAATATGCTTTTTCTTCTAAAATATATTGTAAGTATCATAATACTAATTTTCAAAGAAGTCATGGTAGTAAGAAAAAAAGACGTCCTGTATGGTGTTGTGGTATGTATTTAAAATACCGTCTTATGGCTTGTGAAACCCCAATTATTGGGGAAGTTGATTTATATAATATAATGAATTCTATAATGAAAAGTATACCTTTAAATAAAAATAAAATTATTAATGATTTAAATATCTTATATAAAGATAGTGAAAGTTTAAATCAAGATGATGATTTAAAAATTATTGAAGATGATATAAATAAAATTGAAGATAAGAAAACAATGATTCTTGATTTAGTGTTTAATAAAGAATTAACCAAAGAAGAATTAAAAGGACAATTTAAAAAATATGAACAAGAATTAAATATTTTAAAAAAACAAAGAGAAGATATTTTAAGAGAAAGAGAAAATATTTTAAATTTAAACCAAAATAAATTAGATAGACTTAAATATATTGAAAATGAATTAGAATTTAATTTATTAGAAGATTTTATCAAAAAATTTGTTGATGAAATTATTGTATCTAAAACAGATAATGATAGATATAATATTCATTTAGATATTTATTTGAATTTAAATAATTTAATAATTAATAAGAATAAAGGAGCTAAACATATAAAGGGACCCTTAGATAAAGAATTATTATACATAGAAAATAAAAATTATGTAACAAAAGAAGATAAAAGAAAAAATAAAAATAAGTTTACTTATAATGTCTATATTGAAACATTATAAGTTTTTTTCTTGAGGATATGTTATAATGAATGTATTAAATGGAGATGAATAACATGCTAATAGATAAAATAAAACAAGAATTAATTATGCAACGAAAATCTAAATTTAAGGGGAATATTTATCATTATTCACAAGTTAATTTTGCCTATAATTCTAATAAGATGGAAGGTAGTAAATTAACGGAAGATGAAACAGAAGAAATATTTGCCACCGATTCCTTTATGCCTAAGAGTGATGATGCCATTAAGTTAGATGATTTAATTGAAATGAAAAATCATTTTCGCCTTTTTGATTATTGTTTAGATATTATTGATGAAAATTTAACAAAAGAAATAATGATTAAAATGAATATGATATTAAAAAGGAATACTTCTGATGAAGAAAATCCCCGTTATAATGTTGGTGGTTTTAAAGTAGTACCAAATAAAATTGGCCTCATTAATGTTATAAATACTTCAGCACCTGAAGATGTGGAAAAAGAATTAGATAATTTACTTAATGAGTATAATAATTTAAAAAAAATTACCCTTGAAGATATTATTGAATTTCATTATCGTTTTGAGATAATTCACCCTTTTGGAGATGGTAATGGAAGAGTAGGAAGGATGATTATGTTTAAAGAATGTTTGAAAAATAATATTATGCCTTTTATCGTTCTTGATAGTGATAAACCCTATTATATGAGAGGATTAAAAAATTATAAAGAAGATAAAATGTTTTTAATAGACACCATTAAACATGAACAAGATTTGTATGAAAGTGCTGCTAAAGAAATGTTAAATTTTAAATTAGAAGATAAATAACTCATCTTCTTTTTTAATCACTAAATGGTAGTGGCGTTTAAAATTATCACTTTAGCATCGACTGTAGAAGAGAAAACGGTTGATTTATTTAAAGATACCTTTACCGATACAGGTGCTATAACTGTTGATGGGGCTACCCTGCATTGTTGGAAACATGGTGGTCATGGTACCCAAACTTACTTAGAAGTGGTAGAAAATTCTTGTAACCCCGGCTTTGTCTCTCTCGGTAATAAACTAGGGGTCGAAAAATTAATGGGTTATATTAAAGCCTTTGGCTTTGGCAGTAAAACAGGGATTGATTTAAATGGAGAAGGTAATGGTATTTTATTTAAAGAAGATAAAATGGGACCGGTAGAACTAGCAACAACGGCTTTTGGTCAAGGTATCAGTGTTACCCCCATCCAACAAATTACCGCGGTTTCTGCCGTGATTAATGGCGGTACTTTGTATACGCCTTATGTGGTATCAAGTGTTAGTGATTATGTAAGTAAAGCGATTGTTTTAGAAAATAAGCCGAAGGAAAAACGCAAAGTAATTAGTCCTGAGACAAGTGCCACAGTAAGATTTGCTTTAGAAAGTGTTGTGGCAAATGGAACGGGGAAAAATGCTTACATTGAAAATTATCGGGTTGGTGGAAAAACCGGGACTGCCCAAAAAGTCGCCGACGGTAAATATATGGTTGGGAATTATACTTTATCATTCATTGGTTTTTTACCGGCGAATGACCCCGAGGTAGTTGTCTATGTTGCCGTCGATAATCCCAAAGGTGTTACCCAGTATGGTGGGACGGTTTCCGCACCCATAGCTCGAAGTGTTTTGCTATCCGCCATCGAAACTTTAGGAATTAAAGAACAAGAAGGCGGAATGTTAAAAGAATATTCTTATTTAGATGTTAAGTATTTAGCTGTACCTGATGTAGTTGGTATGAGTAAAAGCGAAGCCACCAAAGCTTTAAAAGATTTTAAAGTTAAGTATAGTGGCAGTGGTGATAAAGTTGTTTATATGTCCCCGAGTGCTAATACTTTTCAAAGTGTTGAGACAACCATAACTTTATTGCTAAATTAATGTCAATTTTTGTAAAAGTAAAAAATAGATAATTAAAAAGCACATTATGTAGTGTAT
The DNA here is from genome assembly GCA_947626125.1 of uncultured Bacilli bacterium. Taxonomy (GTDB): domain Bacteria; phylum Bacillota_I; class Bacilli_A; order RF39; family UBA660; genus SIG200. Next base: position 25,903 of record CANQRA010000003.1, on the reverse strand, counting down.
AATTAAATAGAGGTGAAATTTCATGCTAATTCTAGCCAAAGCGGCCATGGCCATGATGTTAGGATTTACGTTAGCCATATCTTGTGGCCTAATATTTATTCCTATTTTAAAAAAATTTCATATTGGTCAAAGTGTAAGTCGCGATATTAATATTCGCCATTTAAAAAAAGAGGGAACGCCAACGATGGGAGGAATTATCTTTATTATTCCCGTTCTATTATCCTTAATTCTTTTGTATATTAATGGTAGTATAGAAATGAGTTTTAATATTGGTATTCTCGTCTTTGTCTTTTTAGCTTATGCTATTTTAGGTGGCGTCGATGATTTTATCAAAGTTAAATATAAAAATAATGCCGGATTAAGTTTAGTGACGAAATTTTTAGTACAAGTCATTATTGCTTTAGTTTTCTTTTACTTATTTATGCGCAGTGGTGGTTCTTCAACAATCGAATTTACCGCTTTAAATTTAGTTATTCCTTTAGGCTGGACTTTTGGGTTATTTATTTTATTCTTACTTGTAGGCACTACGAATGCCGTTAATATTACGGATGGCTTAGATGGGTTATGTGCTGGTTTATCCGCGATTGCTTTTTTAGCTTATGGTATTATCTCTTGGAATTGTGGCTGGTTAGAAGGTTATCAAGAAATAGCTATTTTCTGCTTTTTAATTGTTGGGGCATTACTTGGTTTCTTAGTCTTTAATTCCCATCCTGCTAAAGTATTCATGGGTGATTTAGGTTCTCTTTCTTTAGGGGGTGCCTTAGCAACCATTGCCATTCTTACTCGTCATGAATTATCTTTAGCTATTATTGGGGGCGTTTTTGTTATCGAAACTTTGAGTAGTTTTATTCAAATTATTGGCATAAGAGAATTTCATAAAAAAGTCTTTTTAAAGGCACCTCTACATCATCACTTTGAAGAATTAAAATGGAATGAAAGCGATATTATTAAATTGTTTTATGTCGTTGGTTTACTTTTAGCGATGGCCGCGATTACATACGGCGTTTGGTTATAAGAAGAATTTAGGGGGTTTATTAGTGAACAAAAATACAAGCAGAGCTTTAATAATTACGACTATTATCATGGCCGTATTTGGTCTTATTATGATTTATTCAGCTAGTTTTGTTTGGGCGGAATATAAATTTAATAATCCATATAAATTTGTTATGATGCAAGGTATCTTCTTCTTTCTTGGTTTATTCATTATGTATATTTTATCGAAGGTTGATTATCACATTTATTATAAGTATGCCAACTTGATTTTAATTATTTGTGCTGTTTTGCTAATTTTAGTTTTAATTCCTGGGATTGGTAGTGTTAGAAATGGTTCTCGTAGTTGGTTTGGCATAGGTTCTCTAGGAATTCAACCCTCGGAATTTGCGAAGATTGGTTTAATTATTTATGTATCTAAGTATTTAACAAATAACAAACGCGTGATGAATAGCATCGTAAAAGGAGTGCTGCCTATCTTAGGCGTTATTGGTTTTTTCTTTTTAATTATCATGTTAGAACCTGATTTTGGTACGGCGATGGTTATTGTTCTTACTTTAGTTGTTTTGATTTTTACTAGTGGTGTGCAAATTTCTTTCTTTGTGAAGATTGGTTTAGTCGGTCTTTTAGGCATTGTCGGCATTATTATCGCGGCCCCTTACCGGATGAAAAGAATCGTTAGTTTTATTAATCCGTGGAGTGACCCTTTAGGAAGTGGTTATCAAATACTTCAAAGTTTATATGCGATTGGTCCAGGTGGCCTTCTAGGTCAAGGCTTTTTAAAGTCAAGGCAAAAATATTTTTATTTACCCGAACCCCAAACTGATTTTATCTTTTCTATTATTAGTGAAGAATTAGGCTTTTTAGGTGTCTTAATTGTAACTAGTTTATTTTTTCTCATTTTTTATTTAGGATTATCTATTGCTTTAAAGTGTAAAGATACTTTTGGTAAATTTTTAGCTTTTGGTTTATCATTCGGTCTAATTATTCAAGCCACTTTAAATTTAATGGTAGTTGTCGGTTTAATTCCTGTGACCGGAGTTACGCTTCCTTTCCTTAGCTATGGCGGAAGTAGTTTACTTGTTAGTATGGCTAGTATAGGTATTATATTAAGTATATCTAAAAACAAATAATTTCTAGAAAGACTTGCTTTAAATTAAGTAAAAACGAATATTTTGATATTTTAAGGTCGCATTTTGCGACCTTAGAATTTAGGGCAATTTTCAAAAAATTTACTTGAAGTATTTACAAAGCAGAGGGCGTTAGTTTTTCTTAATTATAGAGCAAGAATTATGAAAATAAGAGAAAGCAAGTAATATTGGACTCTGATTTAGCAAGACTTTATGAATGTGCGAATGGTACTAAATCAATCAATTTGGCTGTTCATAGAAATTTTGAAAGGTTTCCTAAAGATTTTTATTTTCAGTTAACAACTGAAGAATATAAGAACTTGAAGTTTCAATCTGAAACTTCAAAACATGGAGGAATTCGAAAAAACCCATATGTCTTTACTGAGCAAGGAGTTGCTATGCTAGCAAGTGTTTTAAAAACGCCGGTTGCTTCAAAAGTAAGTATTAACATTATGCGTGCTTTTGTATTGATGCGAAAATATATTTCTAATGAATTAATTGGGCAAAAATATATTAACAATTTAGTGACAAAACATGACGAAGATATTAAATTACTACAAGAATCTTTTAATAAATTTGAAGAAAAGACAAAAGATAATGAAATATATTTTAATGGACAAATCTATGATGCTTATTCAAAAATAGTTGATATTTTTAAGGAAGCTCACGACAACATAATTATTATTGATAACTATGCCGATAAATCTGTTTTAGATATGATAAGAGATTTAAAAATTGACTTAACTATAATATATAAGAATAATGCCTTGTTAAAACAAATAAATATAAATAAATACCAAAGGCAATATAAAAATTTAAAAGTGGTCTATAATAATGATTTTCATGATAGGTATATTATATTAGACTAAAAAGGAATTTATCATTGTGGTGCTTCTCTTAATTATGCAGGTAGTAAAATTTTTTTAATTAATAAATTTAATTAATAAATTAGAAGATAAAATTGTAAAAGAAAGTTTATTGAAATATGTGCTTACGATTATAGAAAAATATGATGGTAATTAAATAATCATTATTGTATAATTTAATAAAGGAGGAACAAATGTATAGTGTTTTACTCAGTAATTATATAAAAGGAATGGAATTAGTTCATAGTAAATTAAAAGAAATCATAAATGATAAGCAAAAAGTCGTAGTAATTGCTTGGGCTTTTGCGAGTGAACTAAACAAAGAAACCTTTGCTAATGAATGGTTTATTAAAGGCGGAGAAAGATATAATAAATATGTGAATCCTTTACTTGCATTAGGAATTAAAGAAGATAATATTACTATTTTGAACTGCTATGATAAAGAGCACTTTAATGACTTTAAAAAAATTATTGAGGATAGTGATATTTTATTAATTCCAGGAGGTAATCCGGAAATGCTTTATAGTAAAGTTACGCAAGAAACCGAGCTTTTATATACTATTAAACATTATAAAGGCATAATTATTGGCTTTAGTGCCGGGGCAGTTCTCCAATTAAAAAGGTATTTTATTACCGCAAAAAATAATTATTATAAATATTTTGCTTTTTATGATGGCTTTGGCATCTTAGATGACCCTTTTTATCATGATGTTCACTCCAGCAAAAATAAAAGATATTTAGCCAAATTACAAAAAACTGCTAATGAAAAAAAGAAAACAGTATATGCTATTTTTGACGATGGGGCATTGATTTATAATAGAAAAACCAGTTCATTAGAAATTTTTGGCCATGTTTTAACCTTTGATGAAGGAAAATAGGCTAGTTAAACTTGACTTTTTACGGGAAAAAAGATATATTTAAATTACTTAAGAAATTAAGTTATGCAAAAATGCATATAATATTTATGTCATTTAATATAATGACAACTTAAAAAAGCTAGTGATTCCCACTATAAAGAGGAACTTAAAAAAGCGGTGATTCCCACCATAAGAGGAACTAAAAAAAGCGGTGATTCCCACCATAAGAGGAACTTAAAAAAGGACTAGAGAGCATACTCTAGTTTTATTTATATTATATATATAAAGTTTATAATGATTAGCTTGAAAAGTTTTCAGGACCTGTGTGCCTTGAAAGAAGTGAAAGGAATGGTTTGTTATTATGGAAGAAACGTTATACATTGTAAGATTAGACCCAAAATATTGTGATTATTTAAGAAGCTTTGATAATAAAGTTCCGTATAACTATGGCGAAAAATCATTAAGACCATTTATTGGCGTACTTTTCAAAGTAAGACATTATATGTATTTTGCTCCTTTATCTAGTCCAAAGCCAAAACATTTAAAAATGAAGACAAAATTAGATTTTTTAAAATTAGATGGTGGTAAGTTAGGGGCAATTAACTTTAACAATATGTTACCTGTGAAGGAAAAAAATATAATAAAATTAGATTTGGAAAAAAAGTGCCTTTCCAAATCGGAAGAAAAATATGTAAAGCTTTTGAAAGAACAATTATTTTGGTTAAATCGTCATAGTGACCAGTTATATAGCAAAGCAAAAAAATTATATGAAAAATATTTAGATAATACTTTAGAACCTGAGATTGCTAGAAGATGTTGTAATTTTAAATTATTAGAAGAAAAATGTTCCATCTTTAATTCTTAATGGATAATTTTTCAAATTCATTAAGAATTTTTAATGCGTAAAATTTTGAAAAAATAAATATAATATAATTGAAATACAAGTTAGTATATGATAATATCAATATATACAAGGAGGATGAAAAATGAGTTGGTGGGTTATTTTAATTGTGGTAATTGTTTTAATTGCCCTTTATGTAATAAGCGTTTACAATAGTCTAGTTCGTTTAAGAAATGCTGTTCAAGACCAAAAAAGTCAAATTGATGTAGAATTAAAGAAAAGATTTGATTTAGTTCCTAATTTAGTGGAAACAGTTAAAGGCTATGCTAAACATGAGAAAGGAACTTTGGAAGATATTGTTAAAGCGCGTAATACATATGCCACAGCAAATAGTACAGAAGAGGGATTGCAAGCAGATGGTGAACTTACGAAAGCTATTAACCGGTTATTTGCTTTAGCAGAAGATTATCCTGATTTGAAAGCGAATGAAAATTTTCTGCAATTACAAGAAGAGTTAAAAGGAATTGAAGAGAAGATTGGTTATGCAAGGGGTTTCTATAATGATTCTGTCTTAAAGCTTAATAATAAAATTCAAATGTTTCCATCTAATATTATTGCTTCAATATTTGGCTTTGTTAAAGAGAAATTCTTTGAAGCAACAAATGAAGAAAAAGAAAACGTTAAGGTTAAATTTTAGGCATTGTTAAATGCCTTTTTTAGTTAGGAGGGCTTATGAAAAAAGTTTCTTATATATTTTTATGGATTTTTACTTTCCTTTTAAGTATAAATATTGTTCATGCAAATGATATAAAAAAAATAACAATGGATATCTATGTAGATAATATGGGTAATGCGCATGTTAAAGAAGAATGGACAGCTTCTTTAAATACGGGAACAGAAGGATATAAACCATATTATAATTTAGGTCAAAGTGAAATAACAAATTATAAAGTATCCTTAAATGGAAGAAGCTTTACGACTTTAAGTAATTGGAATGTTGATGCCTCATTTAATGAGAAAAAATATAAAGCTGGGATTAACCCCATTAATAATGGCTATGAATTATGTTTTGGGATTAGTGAATATGGAAATAATACTTATTTAATGGAATACACTATAACTAATTTTGTTTCCACCATTAATGATGCTGACATGATTTATTGGCAACTCATTCCTTATAATTTATCAGATAAACCAGATTATGTATACATTAAAATATATAGTGATTTTGCTTATAGTAACGATTTACCTGTTTGGGGTTATGGAAATTATGGTGGTTATGCTTATGTTTATGATGGGTATATTGAATTAGTTCATGAAGATGCTTTAGAAAGTGATGAATACATGACGGTTTTAGTTAAATTCCCTAAAGGAACTTTTAATACTCAATCTAGTCTTAATAAAGATTTTAATTATTATTTGAATCTGGCTAATGATGGAGCCAAAAATTATAGTGATAAAGAGAGTTCTGGAAAAAAGATAATAGAAATCATTTTTATAAGTATTTTTTTCTTTTTAACTAATCTGTTACCGTACGCCTTTTTAATATTTATAATTTATAAATTTGCCACAGCAACCTATTATGGAACTAAAAAATTAAAATTTGGCAAAGCCGGTAAAAAAGTAAAAGATGTGCCATACTTTCGTGATATACCTTTAGATAAAGATATTTTTAAAGCTTATTGGGTAGCTTGTCAATATCGTTTAATTAAAAGAAATACCGATTTTTTAGGGGCAATTTTACTTAAATGGTTAAAAGATGGTAACATTGAAAATGTTAAAGTAAATGAAAAAGAAAAAGCCTTAAAATTAGTTCATTTTAATAATTTATCAGATAGAGAAAAAGAATTATTTGATATGATGTTAAAAGCTTCTAAAGATGGTATATTAGAAAATAATGAATTTACTAAATGGTGTAAAAATAATTATAATAAAATATTATCTTGGTTCAATAATGTAATAGATGATATAACAATAAAATTCATAAATGAAGGATTGATAGTAGAAGAAAAGAAAACTTTTAGTAAAGTTTATTATGTTAATGATAATATGAAAGGATACGTCATTCAAATGGCGGGATTAAAAAATTTTTTAAATGATTTTTCTAATATTAAAGAAAGAGAAGCCATTGAAGTAAAACTTTGGGAATACTATTTAATATATGCCCAAATATTTGGTATTGCGGAAAAAGTAGCTAAAGAATTTAAAAAATTATATCCTGATGTTTTAACTGATGATACATTTAATGACATTATGTTTATCCATACCATATCTGTAAATGGTGTCAGTGCCGCAAGCAGTGCTAGAAGTCGGGCCCAAAGTTATTCTTCTGGCGGCGGAGGATTCTCATCTGGCGGCGGAGGCGGAGGTTCCTTCGGTGGCGGCGGAGGCGGAGGAGGTTTCCGCTAAAAACTAAAGCCAAAATAAAAGAGGTATTGAAGTACCTTTTTTATTTTTCTTTAATTTTAGAAACTACGATATAAACCAATAGCTTTGCCTAAAATAGTACAGTTATCTAATATAATAGGGTCCATGGTATCATTTTCTGGTTGCAATCTAATGTGCCCATCTTCTTTATAAAATCTTTTGATGGTAGCTTCTCCTTCCATAGTCATTGCGACAACTATATCGCCATTTTTGGCATTATTTCTTTTTTCGACAATAACATAATCGCCATCATAAATGCCGGCTTTAATCATACTTTCCCCGCTGACGTGTAAAGTAAATACTTGGGCTTTCGCAGGAATTAAAGAAGCTGGTAAATCAAAGAACTCATTTGGTTGCTCAATGGCAGTGATAGGATTACCTGCCGTTACTTTCCCTAAAAGAGGAACTTTAATTATATCTTCATTAGTTTTAATATATTCGTTTTCACAAAGAACTTCAATTGTTCTAAATTTATTATTTGTGGTTTTAATATAGCCTAAAGATTCTAGATTTCTTAAATGGACAAAAACCGTTGCTGGGCTTGATAAACCAACCCCCTTGCATATCTCTCTTATAGCAGGTGGATAACCATGTTCAGCAGTATACTTTTTAACAAAATCAAGAATTTCACTTTGTCTTTTGGTTAATTCTTTTCCCATTATTTATATCACTTCCTAAGTTAATTGTACAATAAAGATGTCTATATGTCAAACAAATGTTTAAATTTTTTATAAATTGTTATTTTTCTCTTGAAACGAACAAATGTTTTTGATAAGATAATTTTGAAAGAGAGCGTGGTATTGATGAAAAAAACGTTAATTAATATGGGAGGAATTATCTTATTCTATTTAATCATTGTTTTTGGGATAATTCTTTTAAATTTAAGGTTTAAAGAGATAAATCATACTTATACAAATAGTTATGGAGTGGGGGAAACCTATTAAATTAATTGTTTTATTTCCAAAATCAGTTTATAATTATTATTGAGGGATATAATGAAAAAAAGAATATTAGTAATGTATGCAAGGTATGGCTCTGGTCATAAAGCTATTGCAGAATATGTAGCTAATTACATATCGGAACATAATGATTATGATATCAAAGTATTAGATATTACTGATTATGGAAATAAAGTAGCTAAATTTACTGTTAAAATTATGGATTTCGTTTTAAGACATCATCAACAATTTCTCTTTGATTTAGGTTATGAAATTGCCGACAATAAAGCCTTATCCTTTGGTAATAATCTATTTACGAAAAAAATTTATGATAATAAAAAATTAAGAGAAGAAATTGTCGAGTTTAATCCTGATGTGACAATATCTAGTCATTTTTATTGTAGTAATTTAATTACCTTATATAATAAACAAGGTTTAATTAAAGGTAAACTCCTTACCATTATTACTGATTATCGTGTTCATGAGTTTTGGATAAGAAATAAAAATAGTGAAGATGGTTATATCGTGGGAAATAAATTAGTTAAAGAAGAATTAATTCAAAGGGGAGTACCGAGTAGAAAAATATATCCTTATGGGTTGCCTTTAAATATCAATAAAATTAATGCCCTAGATAAAGAAGAAGTCATTTATAAAAGATACAATATTAAAAATAATAAAAAAGTTTATTTGTTTTTTGGCGGTTCTTCGGGAGGAAGTATGTATTATTTCAATTATTTTAAAGCGATAACGAAAATGCCCCTTGATGCCCAAATAATTTTTATAAGTGGGAAAAATGCTGAATTAAAGCAAAGATGTGAAGAATATATTAAAGAAAAAGATATCAATAATGTAAAAGTATTAGGTTATTCTACAGATGTTTTAAATTTAATGAAAATAAGTGATTTGGTTATTAGTAAACCCGGAGGAGCAACCGTTACCGAATGTTTAGAGATGAGAGTACCTATGTTACTGGTCCCGGGAGTTGGAGGGCAAGAAAAATATAATGCTCGTTTCGTTGAGAAGAAAAAATATGGTCTAAAAGTAAGAAGCGTCTGGGGTTTTAAGAGAGCTTTAAAGAAAATTGAAAGCGATAAAGTTATTTTAAGAAAAATGGAAGAAAGATTAAATGCCCAAGATAATAATGAATCAGTAATTAAAATCAATAATTTAATTAAAAGATTATAAGAGGTGGGAAGTATGAGTAAAATAGAAGAAAGTATAATTAATAACATTAAAATGCTTAGTTTAGATATGATATATAAAGCCGGAAGTGGTGATGCCGGAATTGTCTTTTCTGGTGCCCATATCTTTTATAATTTATTTATGAACCATTTAATTTTTGACCCCAATAATAAAGATTTTATTAATAGAGACCGCCTCGTGGTCACTAATCGTTTACTACCTTTGTTATATGCGACCGAAAGTTTATTTTATAAAGATGTAAATCTTGATGATTTAAAAGATTATAAGGCCTTTAATGCCAAATATAATGGTAGTAAAAGTTTAATAAAAGGGGGAAGTATTGCTAAGGCTGTAGGTGTTTCTTTAGGCCGAGAATATTTAAATGGGTTAGTTAATATTGAACAAGAAAAATGTCATTTGGTTAATTTTAAAACATATTGTTTGTGTACTCTTGATGAATTAATGCCTGGGCTAGCTTATGAAGCCATGAGTTTTGCCGGAAACCAACAATTAAATAATTTGATTTTTATTGTTATTAAAGATGAGATAAGCAAAGATAGCAGTAATAAAGAAACTTTTAAAGAGAACTTAGAAGACCGTTTTATGGCCCTAAATTATAATGTTGATATCATTAATAGTTCCGCATCTTCCCTAAATGGGGCTCTGGATGATGCCAAAAATAGTAAAAAGTGTAACATTATAATTGTTAATTCTCCTTATGGCAAATCATCATCAAGAGAAAATAGTAATAAGTATTTTAATAAGCCTTTAGCAAAAGAAGAAATGGATAAATTAAGAGTTACCTATAAATTAGATAATCCTTTTACCATTTCTAGTAGCATAGAAAGCGAAATAAGAAAAAATATTAGCAAAAGATTAAGTAAATATTTAATTAATTATAAAAGTTCCCTAGATAAAAATAGTAAAGATTTAAAAATAAAAGAAATAATTGATTTTTTAAATTTAGGAAAAGCTAGTTTAGAATTTAATGGGGAAAATATTAGAATAGATGATGATTATAAAGAAGAATTATTAAAAAGCAACAATAAAATACTTAATGTAATTGCGAGTAAAAGTCCTTTTATTTTATGTGGCAGTGATGATAATTTCATCTATACTTTATCAAGCATAAATAAAGCTAGTGTAATGAGTAAAGATAATAGAACGGGCCGAAATATTTTGTTTGGTGAAAGAACTTTAGCCATGGGTGGAATTTTTTGTGGTATAGCTAGTTTAGGTTTTAAATTATTTATAAGTACACCTCTAATTAATGAAAGTATTTTAAAACCTTTTATTAAATATAGCAGTTTAAATAATTTAGATATTAATTTTATTTTTACCCATGATTCTTTTATTAATGCTTATGAAAATAATGAATACCATGCTTATGATGAAATAGATGATTTAAGAAGAATGCCTAATTTAATTACTTATCGTCCAGCCGATATAAATGAAATTATTGGTACATATAATACATTAGTTAAATTAGGAAAAAGCAGTGCCATTATTTTAGGTAATGAAATTACACCAAAATTAAGTACGAATGAAAAGTATGTTGTCGCGGGAGCTTATCGAGTTAAAAAAGAAGATGGGCCTCTTGATGGCATTATTATTGCCAGTGGTGGTGAGGTAAATATAGCCCTTACTATCGCCGAAGAATTAAAAGAATACAATTTAGTATTTAGAGTAGTATCGATGGTATCATCATCTTTATTCGCTATTCAAAGCGAAAAATATAGAAGTATGTTACTTCCCTTTGATGTTAAGACTTTTACTTTAGAATATAGTTCTGGTGATTGCCTAAGTAAATACGCGACAGGTAATGAGTATGTCTTTGCTATTAATAACTTTTATGTCGGGGGAACAAAAGAAGAAAAATTAAACTATTATCATTTAAATAAAGATGCAATTAAAGCTAAAATTATTGAATTATTAAAAAAATAAGTTATCGACATCCTTTGACAATTATTTTATAAATAATTTTATATAATAATTTTAAGGTGATGATATGCGAAGCTTTTATATATTTAAAATAAAAAAAGAAATATCTATTTTAACAAGAGAAATACCATATAGCTTATATAAAACCATTGATAATTTATATTATATGGATACTTATAAAACGGATATTTCTTTTAATATTTTTAATGATTTATTTACTTCCTTTGATGTTAATTATATGAATAAAAGAATTTATAGCTTATTTAAAGATAATCGACATTATAGTTTTGATGGGGTAGTGCATAAAATTAATAATAAATATAAACCAGAAGTAAGTATGTTAAAAGTTTATAAATCGCATATTTATCTTAAAAGTGATGCCATTAATCCTAGCTTCTTAGTTAATTATTTGATGAGTGATAACTTATTTGTTTGTGATTTTAAAAATAAAGATTATTTTTGGCTTAATGAATTAGTGCGATAGAAAATTTCTTGACAAAGAAAATAAAATGCCTATAATATAAATTAATTTTCGAAAGGGGATTATATAATGATAGGAAAAACGAAAATTAAATTAAAAAAAGGTATTGCTTGTCTTTTAGTTGCTATGCAAATTGGTTCACTCACAGGTTGTACTCATCTTAAGCAAGAAGATGAGAATTATAAAGAACAACCCGAAAGTACTCTTTCTAAAGAAGATTATGAAGACCTTGCCAATGTTCTAAAAAATGAAAATATTCAACAAGGCATGGAAATTGATAGCTTAAGAGAGCAAATGGAAAAGCTTGAAAAAGAATTAGAAGAATTGAATGTTCAAATAAATGATGTGGAATACTTAGAAAATCAAGTAGACAAAGTTAAAAAAGAACAATTAGAAGAATACATTAAAGAAAATAATATTTCTAATGGAAGTAGTGCAATTACCATTACCAATGAATATTGGACATTTAGAAGAACAAAAATAGGTGAAGATTATGAATTAGAAGTAACGATTAATAAGCCATATCAAGATGATAAATTAGCCGAATTAATTAGTTATTATAAGAGTAATAGTACATATTTTACTTTAAATGTTTCTCTAAGTACTTTATCTAAGACTTACTTAGCTAATTCAAATAACTTAAGTAAGCTACCAACAGATATTTTTACCACATTAAACATTTTAAATGATGATGAAGAAGTTGCGAAAGATTTTTTCCTTCCATCTTTTCCTAATTTAAGAAATCTTTATTTTGATGCGAATGTTTTGGTTAATTTAGGCCAAGCTAAAGTTTTACAACTACTTAATTATATAAGTTCCAATAATGGCTCAATTATCCTTGATACTCTAGATGCAAAAGAAGCTCTCTTTATTAAAAGTATAGCTGAGGCTATAAAAGATATGTCATTTAAGCATTTTTCTTGTTATGCTGTTAATAATGAAGCTCTAGATACTTTTAAATATATTCCTGCGACAACTATAACACCAATTATTTATGGAAAATATCATTATGATGCTGTTCCTGGGATGACTTATACTTTAAATGATAAAACAGAAAATTTAAATCTTTATCTACCAACATTAAGTAAAAGTTTAAATGTTAAAAGTAGTCATCAAATAAATGTAGATGTAAGCGTTTATAAATTGTATGAGACAGAATTTAATTTACCTTTGGGTAGTAGCATTCATCTAAATACCGAAAGTAGTGAATTACTTACGGAAAAGACTTTAAAAAGTTTAAGTCAATATAATACATCTTATAACGATAACAATGATAATATATTTGTGGATACTGCTCAAGTATCGTTTGTAAATACTTTATCTAGAATTGCCAAAATAAAAATGCTTGATAATAAAGAAATAAGACACTTTGAAATTACAATTAATATTCCTAAGGAAGGCATAAACTCAAGTGATATTGCGGGATTGCAAAGCGTGCTTGATTTCTGTGATACTTATGCTAACTCTACTTGGACAGATTTAATTATCAATGCTTATAATATTAATGATATTTCCCTAGATACTCTAGATGCTTTATATGAAATTCCCAATAGTTTAAGAAATGTTACCTTTAATAATTATGGTGGTAATAGCAGTTTTGTAGAAGTATTTAATTTTCAAGAAGGTCGAAGAGATATAAGCAACTTTACGTTTAATAATTATTCTAAAGTTAGTGATTATCAAGCCTTAAGTAAGGCTGTATCGCGAAATGTTACCAAGAAAGCATCTCTAAATAATGTGGATGAGAACGCTCTTAATATAAGTTATGATTCAGGTAGTAATGATGCCGGGATTCCTGATGAAATGAAAATGGCTATCTTACTAAATTATGGTTATAGTGAAGATGAAGCTCAAGAAATAATTAAAAATAAGGAATATGATAAAATTTTCTTCTTTGAATTATATATAAATGGCAAAAAAAGTATTGTTGGTTTTACCCAATCATATTCTTTAAATAGAGCGAAATAACTGTAAAGATGTGTAAATTTTACGCATCTTTTTTAATTTAGGCCATAATAAAAAAGGAAATGGCTAAAATAAGTCATATATAAATAGTAGAGGGAGAATTATTATGAATTTAAAAATGCATAAAATTATTGAAGAGATGACTACTAATTTTAGTGACTTATTTATTGAAACTTTATACTTAAGATATTTAAAAGATTTTCCAGAGCAAGATTTTTCTGAAGTTATTAAAATAGCTAGTGATTCATTAAATAAAAAAATGGCTTTAAAAATAGCTAAAAAATTAAAGAAATTGGGCTCTAAATAATAAAACAAAAAGGAAGACAAGCTTCCTAATTATTATTATAACCATTGTTATTGCCATTAAAGAAACCAGCACCAATGATTATAACTAATAAGATAAATAGTACAATCCAGATTGCTGCGCCTATACCATAACCACTTGTATAGCCTGCGTAGCTTCCTCCTTGGCAAGGAGAACCAGCATAGTTACCACCATAGTAACCATTATTTCCATAATAATACATATTATACCTCCTTTATGTATCTATTATATTTTATTAATCATAGTCATATTTTGACATTAAAAAATAAATAATTTATTTTGCTATCTTTTATCTTATGGTATGATATATATAGGGTGAGAAGATGAAAAAACTATGGGCTAAAATTGATAAACCTTTGTTTTTTATTACGATTATTTTATGTATTATTGGCCTTTTAATGGTTTTTTCCGCTTCCAGTATTTCGGCAATTCATCGTTACAATAAAAGTATTACTTATTTTTTTATTCGCCAACTTATTTTTATTATTGCTTCGTTTGTTGGCGGCTTTATTATCTTGCATATTAAAACAGGATGGTATAAAAAAATATCTTGGCTCTTAGTAATTGGTATTATTGTTGTTTTAATATCTTTGTTAGCTTATGGCGAGATTACTAACCATGTGCAAAGCTGGTTTTATATTCCAAAGACTGGTTTTGCAATTCAACCTTCGGAATTTGCTAAGTCCTTTATTATTCTATTCATGGCCGTTTATTATAATGACTTAATTAAAAAAAGACCGGATAATATTATAACTTATTTAATTCCCTTAGCTATTGCTTTTTTAATTGGGCTGCTTATTTTAATGCAACCAGATTTTGGGAGCGCGATGATTCTCTTAGCAATTACTTTTGCTATCTTTATTAGTCTCCCAATCGAAAAAGGCAATTTGCAAAAAATAATTCTTATTTTAGGGGTGGGAGCCGTGATTGTTGGGTTAGTCCTTCTTTATAGTGGGGCAGAGATTTTAAATAGTGACCAAATGAGTCGGTTTAATTTCCGTAATCCTTGTCAAAGATACACAGAAGAATCCGGTTATCAAGTTTGTAATGGTTTTATTGCCATCAATAATGGGGGTCTCTTTGGCACCGGGGTTGGTAATAGTACGCAAAAATATTTATACTTACCTGAGAGCCATACGGATTTTATATTTCCTATCTTTGTGGAAGAATTAGGCTTAATTTCGGGGATAGTTGTTTTGCTGTTGTATGCATGCTTGTTATATCGCCTTTTAAAAATAGCCAAGGGTGCTTATAATTTGCGCAATTCCATTATTGCTTATGGTACTTTTTGGCTCTTTGCTTTTCATATCATTATTAATTTATGTGGCGTTTTATCGCTTTTACCACTTACTGGTGTACCACTTCCTTTAATGAGTTATGGAGGGTCTTCGACAATTAACTTTATTGGCATGTTATTTTTATCCCAAAGAGTAGCTATTGAAAATAATGAGACAAAATATAAATTAGAACTAAAAAAACTAACAAATTAAAAAAATTTACTTAAAAAAAAAGGAAATCCATAAAAAAACTTTTATATATATAGTAGGGAGGAAATTTTATGGATTTTTTTAATGATTTAAAAACCAGTCATCATGGTTTACTTATGGGAAGTATTTTCCTGAATATTCTTTTAATAATAGGGATTTCGGTCCTAACTTATAAATACCTGAATTTTACTTGTGTATGTAATGATTTGGCAAACGATGTAGCCTTAGAATGTGAAGAAACACCGAAAGAAGAAGTAAAGGAAGAAGAAGTAGCGGAAGCTAAAGATATTTATGTAGAAGTAAAAGGAGCGGTTAAAAATCCGGGTGTATACTTAGTTAAAGAAAATAATATTATTAATGATGTTATTACTAAAGCAGGAGGTTTTAATAAAGATGCTTACACGGATAATATTAATTTAAGTTATCATTTATCAAATGAATTAGTTATTTATGTTTATACGAAAAGCGAGTTTAAGAAAGAAGAACCGAAGACTAGCACCCAAGAATGTGTTTGCCCGACTTATGATATTACCGAATGTGAGGATAAACATGAGAGTATTATTACGCCAGAAGAAAAGGAAGAAACTAAAGAAGAAGTTAAAGAACCCACTAAAGAAGATTCAAAGGAGAATGGGGATACAGGAGAAAAGGAAGAAGGAAGTACCCTTGTAAATATTAATACGGCTTCTCTAAGTGAACTTATGACATTAACCGGGATTGGCGAAAGTAAAGCCCAAGATATTATTAATTATCGGGAAAAGAATGGTCCTTTTAAAAGTATTGAAGATATTAAGAAAGTAAACGGAATTAAAGATGCCACATTTAGCAAAATTAAAGACTATATTACAGTCTAAATACACTTATTACTTTCTTCTTAGTTTTGCCATCCTTTATATCTATCTTTTTACCGTGGTAATTAAGTATGATACTAAAATCCAAAGTTATGATAATATAGTTGGTACGATTATTGATGTATCATATGATGGTGAAAAAACGGAATTTATTTTGGATAGTAAGGAATTAGTAAGATGTCTTTATTACAATAAAGACGTTAGTGATTTACTAGGAAGTAAAGTCGTTATTAAGGCTTCTAAAATCAATGCCTATAATAATACCATTCCAAATACTTTTAATTATAAAAAATATTTATATAATAATAAAATTTATTTATCTTTAAAAGTTGAAAATATAGAAGAAATTAAAAAAGCTAATCCATTTTATCAAATAAAAAAGCAAATTCAAAAGAGAATTAATACTTATTCTGAAGAAATAAGACCTTATTTAAATTTGTTTATTTTAGGAAGGAGAGATGGTCTAAATGATGAAATATATCATCTTTATTTAAATAATGGTATTTGGCATTTATTTGCGATTTCTTCTTTACATTTAAGTTTAATTATCTTTATTTTAAGTAAGATATTTAAAAATAAGTATGCTAAAATTTTAATTAGTCTTTTTCTTTTCTTTTTTCTCTTTCTTGTTAACTTTAAAGCCTCTTTGTTAAGGGCAGTTACTTTTTATCTTTTAAAAGACTTTTTAAAATGGCTCAAAGTAGAATTACCTAATAGTCGCATTCTTTTGTTAAGTGCTTTTATACTCATTTTAATTAATCCCTTTTTTATTTATAATGTGGGTTTTCAATATTCATTTCTAATTACTTATGTCCTCTCATGGCAAGAAAAATCGGCTCATTATTTTTTAAATAGTTTGAAGGTTAGTTTGTCATCATTCACGGCTAGTTTACCTATTACTATTAATATGAATTATACTTTTAATTTAGTATGTCCTTTTTTAAACCTTCTTTATGTTCCCTATATTACTTTTCTTCTCTTTCCTTTAGTGCTTATAACATTTGTTTTTCCTTTTTGTGAGCCTATCCTCTTACTTAGTATTAAATTATTAGAAATGAGTAATGCCTTTTTTAATAAGATAAGTCTAAATATGCTTATGCCCAAAATGAATATTATATGTTTGCTGATTTATTTTTTCCTCCTTTTTCTTATTTATCAAAAAAAGCAGAAAAGGTATTATAGTGCCTTAATCTTACTCTTATGTTTTAATATTTTTCTTCCTAAACTCGATAATAATTACCACATCTATTATTTAGATGTTGGGCAAGGGGATTCTAGCCTTTTAATTGCCCCTCATCAAAAAGAAGTTATAATGATTGATACGGGAGGCTCATATAATGATTACCATGTCACGGATAATACCATGCTTTTTTTAAAAAGCTTAGGAATCAAAAAGATAAATTTGCTTATTTTATCCCATGGTGATGTTGACCATGCCAAAGAAACTTTGCATCTTTTGGAAGAATACACCATAAATAATATCATTATTAATAAGGGTGGAATTAATGCCTTAGAAAGCCAAATTATCGCCCAAGGTCATGTTGTTAATAATTATAAGAGTAAATATTTTAATTTTGTTAATATTACTAAATATTATAATGATAATGAAAATGAGAGTAGTATTATTAGTTATTTTCATCTTTATAATTACTATTTTCTTTACTTAGGTGATACTTCGAAAAAAATAGAACAACAATTATTAAAAGATTATCGGTTAAAAGTTGATTTTCTAAAAATTGCTCATCATGGCAGTAAAACGAGTAGTGATTATACCTTTCTTAAAACTTTAAACCCAAGGCTTGCCATTATTTCTTCGGGACGTAATAATATTTATCATCATCCTTCCGAAGAAACACTTGCTACTTTAAACGATTTACACATTAATTATTTAAATACCCAAACAAGTGGCACAATTGAGATAATACTTAACCAAAATAACTACACTAAGAAGGAATATAAGCCATAAAATATAATACATTATATAATGTTTACATAGATTGAGTAAGGCCCTATAAACCTTACTCTTTTTGTTTGCAAATGCTTTAAAATGTGCTATATTATTAAAGTAGGTGACTATATGAATAATAAGAGGGAAGTAAAATTATTATATTTATTTTTAGCTTTATTTTCTTTTAGTGTTGGTTTATTTTCTAAATATCGGGATTTGTGGTTAGTGGATAATAACTTAACGACATCAACCATTGCTAATATTACGAGTATTGCTTCCATTGTTACTATATTGGTGTTTTTATTTTTTACAATCAAAGTATCGTATGAAAAATTAAAAACAGGTGTTTTAATTACTTTAATTTTAAAGATGCTCACTGGGACAATACTGATTTGTTTAAATAAAAGTGGTGAGCTTTTCTTCATTAAATTTACCATGTTTTTTGATATTGCTTTCAAAGAATTAATTTTATCCAGTGTCTATCCTTTGATGCTCAGTCTGAATAAAAGCGATGAAGCTTATACTAAAAAGGGCGCGGTTGAATCCATTAGTGAAAAATTAGGCTTTTTATTAGTTTCTCTTTTAATCGGTAGATATATTGGTTCATTTATCGTTGATTACAATAAGTGTTTGCTCCTTTCAGTTATATTTGTTTTTGCTTCTTTCATTGTCTTACTCACTATCACTGATAATAAGAAAAAGAAAAAAGCATCTAAAAATAATTTTGATTTTAAAGCTATTTTTCATTACTTTAATACCCATAAAATATTATATTTATTTTTTACTATCGATTGTCTTTCTTCGGTTGTATGGTCAAGTATTTTAGGGCTTCCTTTATTAACGCTTACCCAAAATTTATCCATGCCAACCCAAAGTGCTAGTTTTCTCATTTTAGGTTTAGGGATTTTTTCCAATCTTTTAGCCATTCAAATCGTAAAAAAATGGCATTTTCAAAATGACCAAATAAATCTAATTTTTAAATATGGTTTAAGACTAATTCTTTATCTTTTAGTATATCTTACAGGAAGCAAAATCTTGCTTTTAGTAACCATCATTTATCTATTAATATTTGACCAACCATTCGGCTATTTATTTGGCTCTTATTTCATTAATAAAGTTCCTAAAGAGTATAGTTTCTTTATGACAGTTTGTAAGTATTCGACAACTCTTTTAGGGGATGCCATCGGGATTTTTATCTGTGGTTTAATCTTTAATCTAGATATTAAATATTTGACTTTACCATCTCTCATCGTAGGAATTATTCATTACATTTTAACTGCTATTTTATTTTACAAAAGAGATAGAGTAACATTTTAAGCTTGTCAAGAAAATCATGATTTGAGATAATATATTCATGAATATATATTTAATTATTAGTGAGACAATTTATCATACCAATGAAATTCTAAAAAAACTAACTAATGGTTGTGATAATATTATTAGTTATAATTTAGAAGAAAGTACGTTTGATGATGTTTTAACCGAAGCATCATATTTTTCCATGTTTGATAGTGATAAATGTATCATTGTACGCAATGCGAAATTCTTTTTAACAAAAGATAGTGAAAGCAAAGACAAAGATAAATTACTTAAATATATGGAAGATGAAAATCCCCATACTAAATTAATTTTTCTTGCATCAGGGAAAGTGGATACCCGAAAAAAAATCTATACGAAGATAAAAGAAAACAATCATGTCTATGAAGTAAAAAGCTTAACTAAGACAGAGATGAAAAATGAACTGCAAGGAATAGCTAAAAGTTATAAATACAATATTAATGATAAATGTTTATGGTATATTATTAATAATTCTTTAGGCAATTTTGACCTTGCTTATAATGAATTAAAGAAAATCATGCTATATTACAGTAAGCCAGGGGAAATAAAATACGAAGATGTGCTTAATTTGAGTGCCAAAACTTTAGAAGAAAATAATTTTAAATTAGTTGATAGTATTATTGATAGAGATATCTCTACTTCTCTTAAATTATTGGATGAATTTAAAATATTCAAAGGTGAAGTAACCGCCATTGTATCTCTTTTATATCGGGAATTTAAATTAATGTATCTTACACATCTGTATTTAGAAGAGTCCCTACCGCAAAATAAAATATTAACTGAACTTAAATTAACCGATTGGATGTATGAAAAAGTCCGAAATAATTTAAGAAAATATCGCTTAGATGAAATAAAAAAAGAAATTGTTAATTTAAGTATGCTTGATTATCAGCTGAAAAGTGGTAATATAAATAAAGATTTGGCATTAATTTCTTATATTATCAATATTTGCTTATAAAATTAAAAGAGGATGATGAGATGAAAGAAACTGTTGTTGTAGGTATGAGTGGGGGAGTTGACAGTGCTGTTGCCGCTTACCTTTTAAAAAAAGAGGGTTATAATGTCATTGCTTTATTTATGCGAAATTGGGACAGTACCATTAATGGAGAAGATTTTGAAAACGATGATATTATCTGTCCTCAAGAAAGAGATTATAATGATGCTTTAAAAGTGTGTGAAACTTTAAATATTCCTTTGCATCGCGTCGATTTTATTAAAGAATATTGGGATTATGTTTTTAAATATTTCTTAGATGAATTAGAGGCAGGAAGAACCCCTAATCCGGATATGTTATGTAATAAATATATTAAATTTGATTTATTTAAAAAAGAAGCTCTTAAGTTAGGAGCCCGTTATATGGCTACGGGTCATTATGCTCGCATCGAAAATGGTCGTTTATTAAGAGCTAAAGATTTAAATAAAGACCAAACTTACTTTCTTGCTGATGTTACGCCCGATGAACTAAAAGATGTCCTATTTCCTATTGGTAATTTACAAAAAAGTGAAGTAAGAAAAATCGCGGAAGATGAAGGTTTAGTTGTTGCCCATAAAAAAGATTCCACGGGGATTTGTTTTATTGGGGAACGCAATTTTCAAAAATTTATTCAAAATTACTTAAAAGAAAATAAAGGTGATATTGTAAATATTGCGACGAATGAAGTTATTGGTACACATCATGGCCTTATGAATTATACGATTGGCCAAAGAAAAAATGTTGGTATTGCGGGACATCAAGCTCGTCATTTTGTCTGTGGCAAAGATGTGAAGAATAATATTTTATATGTCACAATTGGTGATGAAGAATATTTATATAGCGATGCTTGTCTAATTCAAAATGTTAATTTCATAAGTAGTACTCATCCTACTTTTTGTACCGCCAAGTTCCGTTATCGGGGAGAAGACCATCCTGTAGAATTAGAATACTTAGAAAATAATGAAATATTAGTTAAATATCCGGGTCGGGCTAAAGCCGTAACACCTGGTCAAGCCTGTGTTTTATATTTAGGCGAAGAATGTTTAGGCTGTGGCTTTATTAAAGAAATTTATAAAAATGGCGAAAAACTTTGGTATTTATAATTGTTTAGTAACTTTATAAGAAAAATAAATATTTAAAGAAACGACCACAAGAATATTTACGATTTCTGAGATTACTAATGCATACATGCCAATATGGAAAAAAGTGGCTAGACATAGACTTAGTAATTTAACAAGAACCCCAATAATCGTAATTATCATAGTTATTTTGGCTTTATCAAGAGCTTGCAAATAACTCATTAATATAGCTTCAATATAAAATAAAGGGAAAAAAGGAATAAGAACTTTAATATAGTTTAATCCCAACGTTGTATTATATAAAGCAAATAATATATTTTTTCCAAAGAATACTAAAATAACGGAATAACTAAGGCCAATAAATAAGGCAAACCCTAACGCTTCTTTTAATCTTTTCTTTAATGCTGAATAATTTCTTTTTAAATAATTTTTGCTAATCTCTGGGATTAAGGAAGAAGAAATTGCGGTGATAAAAAAGGATGGTACCGTTAAAATTGTCATTGTATAAGCATTATAGGCGCCATATTCTAGAACTATATAATTATTAGTATAACCATTTAAAAGAAGTAAATTAGTAAGAATAATGGGTTCAAAGAAATAACCAACATTACCAATAAGCCTAGATGATACGGTGGGAAGAGAGATATTTAAAATATTTTTTAAAATGCTTTTATTAAATGTTAAAGATGATGGTTTAATTTGAATATTCTTGGGTAAAAATAAAAGATTAACAAAAATTGAAACAACTTCTTCAATAAAAGAAAAGACAAATAGAGAAGCAGCTGCTAAAATATCACTATATGCCATAATAGAAGGAACAAATAAATAGATTAGAAGCCCCCTTACTAATTGCTCAATAATATTGGATACGACATTAGGTACCATATTTTGCCGACCATAAAAATATCCTTTAATAATAGATGAGACAGAAATAATGGGAAAAGTAAGACTCATAGCAATAATCAGCAAATAACATCTTTCTTCATGTAAAAGATTATAGGCAATAAACTTGGCAGAAAAAAGCATCAAGATAACGACAAAGAAATTAATGAGCATGATTAAAATCGTGGAGGTAGTAATAATTTGTAAATTATTGTGTTTGCCTTCGGCAACTAATTTAGAAACCGTGGTAGGTAGGGCAAGAGTAGCAACCGTGATTAATAAAGAATATGTCGGCATGACTAAAGAATAAAGGCCAATAACTTCTGCCCCCACAATCCGTGTATAAATAATTCTAATAACAAAGCCAAGAATTTTGGTAATAATTCCTCCAAGAATTAAAATAATTGTTGATTTTAAAAAGAGATTTTTCTTTTCCATAAGTTCACCTTTAAAAATGAAATAAATTATTATATAATAATAATATGAAAGGTTCTTTCTAATTATGGCAAATAATAATGAAAATAAAATTAATAAAAATGATTTATTTATGCGCTTATTGCCGGCCTTTAATACCAAGATTAAAGAATGGGAAAGAGCCAAAATATATCATATTAATGCGGTTGATTTATGGAACTATTGCTTAAAAAATATTTGGCAAGAGCAAAATAATTTGCATATTTGTGACTTAGTTGCCGATATACTTAATATTGATATAAGAGAATTTCAAAAATATAATGATAGGAATGATATTTAATGGAACCAGAAGAAATAACTTACGAAAAATTAATTGCTAATTTAAATTTTAATGAAGAATCATTAGCTAAGATAAAAAAAGCTTATGTTTTTGCATGTGAAGAATACAAAGGTAAAAAGAGGTTAAATAATGATGATTATATTACGCACCCTTTGAATGTTGCCTATATTTTAAGTAATTTAAATGTTGATGAGATTACCATTATCTCCGCTTTACTTCATGACACCCTAGATCATGGTAATAAGGCAACTAAAGAGATTTTAGAAGAAAACTTTGGCGAAGAAGTTAGTAACATTGTTTCCAATATCTCTCAAATTAATAAACTTGAATTAGCGGATGAAACGGAAAATTCCAAGATAAACTTGCGAAAAGTTTTAGTTGGTTTAGCGGAAGACCCGCGAGTGATTTTTATTAAACTTGCCGACCGTTTACATAATTTACAAACCAGTTATGCTCTTGATAAAGAACACAATAAAAAAACAGCAAAAGAAACAATGGATATTTTAGTGCCAATCGCCCATCGTTTAGGTATTAATTCCATAAAAAGCGAGTTAGAAAATATTTGTTTAAAAATTCTTAAACCGGATGTTTATAATGATATTTTAGAACGCCTTAATAATACGGTGGAAGAACTTAATGATAACTTATCGAAAATGAAAGAAGATTTATCGCATTTATTAATTGAAAATGGAATCAACCATGAAATAAAAGGAAGAGTTAAAAGTGTTTACAGTATTTATAATAAATTAAGCACAGGTCGTCGTTGGGATAATATTTATGATATCCTTGCCTTAAGAATATTTGTTAAAACTCCTGCTTTATGCTATACCGTGATTGGTTTGATTCACTCTAAATATCGTCCTGTTCCACACCGTTTTAAAGACTATATTGCTAATCCCAAAGAGAATATGTATCAAAGTTTACACACAACGGTTTTTGGGGATGATGGCAAATTTTATGAAGTACAAGTAAGAACTTATGAGATGGACGAAATCGCCGAGAAAGGTTTAGCTTCTCATTGGTCATATAAAGAAAACGGGGTCAAAAAAGTCCAAGCTATGATGGAACAAAAATTAGAGATGTTCCGGAATATCATTGAAAATAATAGTAATGAGAATGATACAACTTTTGAAAGTACAATGCATAGCAATATTTTAGGTGAACTTATTTATGTTTATACACCTAAAGGTGATGTTATTGAATTACCTAAAGGTAGTACGCCCATCGATTTTGCTTACCGCATTCATAGCAGGGTAGGAGATACCACCACTGGAGCTATTGTCAATGATAATATTGTGCCTTTATCTTATAATTTACAAAATAATGATGTTGTTAAAATAATTACAAATAAAGAGGCTCTTCCAAGTATTGATTGGTTAAACTTTGTCAAAACGGAACAAGCTAAGACCAAAATAAAAGCTTTCTTTAGTAAGAAAGACCGCGAAGAATATATTGCTAAAGGCAAAAGCATTTTAGAAAAAGAAGCTCGAAGAAGAAAAATTAGTTTAAATGACATCTTAAATGAGAAAAATACTAGTAAAATTCTTAAAGATTTGAAATTAAATAATCTTGATGAATTATATTTATCTATTGGTTCTTTACGGTATACCGCAGGTTATATTATTAGTTTAGCCACAGAAGATAAACAATCCCTAGATGATATTTTAATTGAAAAAATAAAACCTAAGGCTATTACGAATAACCCTAATAATGATATTATTGTTGATGGTCATGATAATATTTTATATTCTTTAGCAAAATGTTGCATGCCCGTTAAAGGTGATGATATAATAGGGTTTATTACGAAAGGCGAAGGTATATCTGTTCATAAGAAGAATTGCCCAAATATTATAGATACGAGTAAACGCTTAATTGAAGTATCTTGGAATGTTAACAGCGATAATTCTTATTATACAAAAATTGTCCTTTTAGTTAATAATTCACAGTTTTTAGTTAGTTTAATGGAACTCGCGACTAAAGAGAAAATAATTATCGCGGAACTCAAAAACAAAGAAACCGAGGAAGGCAATTTATACGAGCTATTAGTGAAAGTTAAAAATAAAGAAGAGTTAGAGCATTTTAAAAATCAAATAGCTAAATTTAAAAATGTTAAAATAATGGAGTAAAAAATGAAAGTAATAATTCAAAGAAGTAAAGCAAGTAATGTGCAAATTAATAATAAAGTATATAATTCAATTACTAATGGATTAGTTGTTTTTAGTTGTTTTACGGAAAATGATACTTTAGAAGACATCAATTATATTGTTAAAAAAATCGTTAATTTAAGAATTTTTGATGATGAAAATGGTATTATGAATAAAAGTATTTTAGATGTAGGAGGAAGTATTCTATCCATTAGTCAGTTTACTTTATACGCCGACACCAAAAAAGGTAATCGTCCTAGTTATATCAAAGCTTTAAATGGCGGAGAAGCCATTAAATTATATGATATTTTTAATACTGAATTAAATAAATCAGTACCTACTGTAACGGGAATATTTGGAGCAGATATGTTAGTCTCCATCCAAAATGATGGACCCACTACAATTATCATTGATAGTCATGCTAAATAAGAACATCTGGTAAAAGTCAATAAGTAAAATTAAAAAGATTTAGATATATTTTTAATATATTTGAATAGATTAGCA
>CANQRA010000002.1 GCA_947626125.1 uncultured Bacilli bacterium | reverse complement strand
AATTTCCGCGGCCATGGCGGCGGAATGCGTCATGCCCGAGCACCCGATGGTAACATTGAGGCATAAAGTAAATCACGATAAGTAACAACATCACCCACTCTTAAACCAGCGACGGAAGCATCCGAAGGAATTTCTGATAGCATGGTATTCGTAATAGTTATTGTCTCATCCAAGTCTTTAATATTTTCTATCGCAACGATTGTTGTCATTATTTTAGTTAGACTAGCAATGTGCTTTACTTCTCTTGCGTTATCTTCATACAATATACGATTTAATTCGGGATCATAGATTAAAACATTCTCGGAATATAAATCTGGTAAGGTAAAAGCATAAACATTAAAAGGAATGAGCACCATTAAGAAGAGAATAAATTTTTTTGTTCTTTTCATACTATCACCATAAATAATTATATAACAAAACTTAGCAGATAAAAAATAAAATTTCTTTAAAATTAATCTTTTCTATACAAAATAAACAATTTTGGTTATACTAAAGTAGTAATTGCAACTAAAATTTGCTATATTTCCACCGAAAGTTGGTGGTTGCAATTAACTGTTATATTATAAAATGGACTTGTGAGGTGGTATTATGAGTTTTGGCGAAAAGCTTTCAAACTTAAGAAAGAGTAAGGGGTTAAGTCAAGAAGACTTGGCAAGTGAGTTAAATGTCTCTAGGCAGGCAGTGTCGAAATGGGAATCAAATAATGCTTATCCAGAAACAGAGAAGATATTAGCTATTTGTAAACTATTTGATGTAAGCATGGATGAATTAATGGGATTAAAAGTAGTTAAAACAGAAAAAAAGAATAATAAACTAATTAATATTATTAATTCCTGGTGTGATAATTTTCTTAAATCAATTAGATTATTTATCAATTTTAATTTTAAAACCAAAATCTTGTGTTTATTAGAAATGGCGATTTATTTAGTTATTATTATCTTTCTAATATTTATCTTTCATGCTATATTTAATGAAGTCTTAGAAAGTATTCTCTATATTTTACCATATGATATTAAGGATACTATATTCTCCATGTTTCAAGGTGTTTTACTAGCCTTCTATTTTATAATAACTTTAGTATTGTTAATTAAATTATATAAAGTAAGATATTTAGATTGTTATGATTATTATAAAGAGAAAGAGGATACTAAAGATACTTTCAATGATAATATAAAAGAAGTAAATAACCAAAAAGAAAAAATCATTATTCGAGATGTTAAAAGCTTTAATCCTTTTCATTATATATATAAAGCTCTTATTATATTTATGAAAGCTATTTGTTTAGTTTTATCATTATTTGTCGCTTTTATATTTGTTTTATTATGTACAATGTTAATGTTTGATATTTACTTTATTTACTATGGTTTATTACTAGTTTATTTTGCTTTAATTTTACTTTCATTAATTATCATATGTTACATAATATTAGAGATAATTGTTAAATTAGTCTTTAGCCTAACTATTAAAAGTAAAAAATTATATATAATGTTTATAACATCATTAATTGTTCTAGGTATATCTATTGGCCTATCTATATGTGAAATTACTACTTACCGTATAGAAGAAAGAGAATATAATTATAAAATGAGTGAAGTAAATATTAACATGAAAAATAATTTAGTTATGGCTCAAATATTTTATAATGATAATGTTGAAGTTATCTTTGAAGACAGAAGTGATATTCTAGTGGAACTTTATGGCTCTGAGAAAATGGATGGTAATCTTGATGTTTATGACATAGATGAAAGTAATTATATTCATACCCATTATCATATATATAATTTATATACCGATAGTAATAATATTAGTGCAGTAGTTAATGATTTTTTAAATCAAATTAAAAATAAAACCTTATTAACAGATATGGATAAGTGGTATCAAATAAAAGTACATATAAGTAAAGATAATTATAATAAGTTAAATGAAAATTTAATTAATTATAACAAATTGTATGAAGAATGAAATATTTCTTCTTTTTTTATAATTGAAAATATTAGTGAAATTATTGTGAAATATTGTCGTTTTACTTGCATATTTAACTATATTTCAATATAATTTTAATTGTCTTAATTATTTTTAATAATAATATTATTTAAAGGAGGCTTATAAATGTTAGAAATTAAAAATATTACTAAAATATATAAATTAGATAATTTTGAACAAAAAGCATTAAATAACGTTAGTATTAATTTTAGAGAAAGTGAATTTGTTTCGATTTTAGGTCCATCTGGGTCAGGTAAAACAACCCTTCTAAATATAATTGGGGGTCTTGATAAATATACCAGTGGTGACTTAATTATAAATGGTGTATCTACGAAGAATTATAGTGATTATGATTGGGATAATTATCGTAATCATAAAATTGGTTTTGTTTTTCAAAGCTACAATTTAATCCCTCATCAATCAGTTTTAAGTAATGTAGAACTTGCTTTAACATTAAGTGGGGTATCTAAAAAAGAAAGAAGAAAAAGAGCTATTGAAGCTTTAGAAAGCGTTGGTTTAAAAGAGCATATTAATAAAAAACCTAATCAATTATCAGGTGGACAAATGCAAAGAGTAGCTATAGCTAGAGCCTTAGTTAATAATCCTGATATAGTTTTAGCAGATGAACCAAGTGGTGCTCTAGATACAAAAACTAGTATTCAAATTATGGATTTACTAAAAGAAATAGCAAAAGATAGATTAGTCATCATGGTAACGCATAATCCCGAACTAGCTAATAAATATTCTACAAGAATAATTGAACTTAGAGATGGTGTTATTCAAAGTGATAATGACCCTTATGATGAAGTAATTGTTAAAGAAAAAGAAGACAAGAAAAAGAAGAGAAGTAAGAAAAATAGTATGTCTTTTAAAACGGCGATTTCGCTAAGTTTAAATAATTTAATGACGAAAAAGGGAAGAACTTTTATTACCGCTTTCGCAGGCAGTATTGGTATTATAGGTATTTCTTTAATATTGGCTTTATCTAACGGTATTGAATTATATATTGCCAAAGTACAAGAAGATACCATGACTAGTTATCCATTAACAATTGAACATCAAACGGTTGATATGGCATCATTCATGACCAATATCGCTAGTGATAATAGTACTAAACATGAAGATGGCAAAATATATGCGAATAATATTATGACCGATATGATGAGTATGGTAACTAATGAAGTAACTACCAATAATTTAAAAGATTTTAAAGAGTTTATTACGAGTGATGAAAGAATTAAAGAACTTACAAATGATATTAAATATGTTTATAATTTTGATTTAAATATTTATAGTAAAGATACAAGTACCATTAATAAAATTAATCCATCAAATATTATGAATGAATTAGGTTTGGGTAATATGATGATGAATTATAATGTTTGGACAGAACTTACTAATAATCAAAAATTACTTAATAGTCAATATGATATTTTGGCGGGTAGACTTCCCGAAAAATATAATGAAATAGTTTTAATTGTTGATGAAAATAATTCTGTTAATGATTATGCTTTATATAGTTTAGGTTTAAAAGATAAAAAAGAATTATATGAATTATTTCAAAGTACGATGCGTGGGGAAAAATATGAAACCACGAATAAAGATTATACTTATGATGAAATATTAGATATAGAATATAAACTAGTTTTGAATACGGACCTTTATAAAAAAGAGAATGGTATTTGGGTAAATAAAGAAACTGACATTAATTATATGAAAGATTTAATTAATAAAAGCGAAGATATAAAAGTAGTAGGTATTATTAAACCAAATGAAGAAGCTGCCATTAATTCTACAACTGGAGGTATAGGTTATATTAGTGAACTTACAAATTATATTATTGATAAAAATAATAATTCTAAAGTAGCTAAAGAACAATTAAATAATACAGAAATAAATATATTTACGGGGAAGAGTTTTGAAGGTATTGAAACATATGAGAATAATCTAACTTTACTAGGAGTAGTTAATATTGATGAACCATCTGCCATCAATATCTATCCTAAAAGTTTTGATGATAAAGAAGAAGTAGAAAAAATAATTAAAGAATATAACGATAAACAAGATGAGGAAAACAAGATTCAATATACTGATTATGTTGGCTTACTTATGAGTAGTGTTACTACCATCGTGGATATTATTAGTTATGTGTTAATTGCTTTTGTTTCTATTTCCCTTGTGGTATCATCAATTATGATTGGTATTATTACTTATATAAGTGTTTTAGAGAGAACTAAAGAAATTGGTATTTTAAGAAGTATTGGGGCTAGTAAAAAAGATATTGCTCGCGTATTCAATGCCGAAACCTTTATTATTGGTTTATGCGCTGGTTTACTCGGTATTTTAATTACTTTCTTATTAACAATTCCAATTAATATTGTTTTAAAAAATTTAGTTGATATCAGTAATTTATCTAAGTTACCTGTCGTAGGTAGTATTATCCTTGTTATTATAAGTGTTTTACTTACAGTAATTGGTGGTTTGATACCTGCGAAGTTAGCTAGTAAAAAAGACCCAGTGGTAGCTTTAAGAACAGAATAAGAAAAATCTGTTCTTTTTTCATTATTAGTGCTATAATTAAAACTTAAAGAAGGAGATAAAGTGAAAGACGATATTAATTTATTTGGAAGTGAATTTGCCGAAACTATTTATGCTTGTCAAAAAGAAGAAAGTGAAGTAAAAGATTTATATCAAAGGTATATAAATGCCTTAAGAACATTAGAAGAGAATAATGAGGAAAGAAGAAAATTATTAGAAAAGATAAGATTAAACAAGTTAGAAGAAATAAAAAAAGAAATTGCCGAAACTAAAAATAAAATAGCCGAAACAATAGCAAGAATAAATAATGTGTCAGAAAAATCTTATGGTAATAAATTATGTAAAACAGGTAAAACTTTAGAAGAAACTTTAGAGCAAAAATTAGAAAATTTAATAGGGTATCTTACATATTTAATCCAGTTAAAGATTAGGCTTTGTAAAATATTTGGTCATGACATTGGTAGTGATAAAAAATGTCGTTGTTGTGGATTAGATTTGCAAAAATGTGATTATGAGGCAGTTAAAAGAGATACAATATATAAAGGGGTAACTTCTCCAACTGATATTATTATGCCGGCAGAAGTAGAAACTACGGAATTTATTATAAACGATAATCAAGATTTAGTATTAAATTTACCACGGTATTCAAAAAGAAAAAGAGTTGTTGCTAGAGTAAAATCTAATTAACAACTCTTTTTACATGACTAGTCCTCCATCAATATTAATGATTGTTCCTGTTGTAAATGCTGAATCATCACTGGCTAAGTATAAGTAAATGCCCACTAAA
Source organism: uncultured Bacilli bacterium (assembly GCA_947626125.1). Taxonomy (GTDB): domain Bacteria; phylum Bacillota_I; class Bacilli_A; order RF39; family UBA660; genus SIG200. The sequence continues at coordinate 56,127 of CANQRA010000002.1, read as the reverse complement.
TCTTCTGGGGTTGCTCCTCTTTGTAAAGGCGTCATAGCTTTAAGACGATTAATTGTATCTTCGTTGCAATCATTTTTGACCATCTCTGTCATTACTACACCTGGTGCTACAGCATTAACTCTAATATTGTATTTGCCTAATTCTTTGGCACTAGCTTTTGTTAAACCATTAACCGCGGCTTTACTTGCGGAATAAGACGTTTGATAAGGAGAGCCATATAATGATACAAAGGAACTAGTGTTAATAATACTTCCTCCTTTATCATGCATATATTTAATGGCTTCTCTCGTACACTTAAATGCTCCCACTGTATTAATATTTAAGACTTTCATAAATTCTTCATCAGAAGTTTCTTCTATACTGCATCTTGGAGCAATTCCCGCATTATTAACTAAAATATCTAAATGGTTAAATTTATTGATTGTTTCTTGAAATAAATTAACAACATCAAGAGTATTAGAAACATCAGCTTTTATGATTAAGAATTTTTCCTCATCATATTTATTCATTAATTCCTTTTTAACTCTTTCTAATTTATCTGTATTGGTTCCACATATAGTTACACAGGCTCCATTTTGTAAGTAAGCTTCCGCAATACTTAAGCCAATCCCAGAAGTTGAACCCGTAATAATGGCTACTTTGTTATCTAATTTCAAATTCTCACACTCTTTCTATATTTTATTATATCATTTAATAACTACTTATTGAATTAAAAAAAATCTTATGCTATACTTTTAGGTAGAATAAGAGTGAAAATATGAATAAAAAGGTTAAGACAAAAACTAAATATGATGATAAAGAAGACTTAGAAATAAGAGATGTTGCTCATTATAAAAAGTCGTCACAAGTGTTACTATTATTTGTTTTAATAGTTCTTTTTGGCTTTACCTTATTTAATTCATTAATGTATATTGGTAAATATTATAAAAATAAAAAAGAGTTAGATAAAGGGATAGAAACTATTGAAATTAATAATATGTATAATACAGTTGTAGTTACTAATGATAGTAAAATAGATAAAATTATTGAAGAAACTGATGATGAAGAAATAATGATTGAAAGACATAGTTCAATTTCTTTAATGAGCAAAGACAATAAGAAAGATGGTGCTATTCTTTTTGATGTTAAATATGATATTTTAAAAAATACTTTTCCGGGAAGTTTTTCTTCTAATGAAGATAGTGATATAAAAGTTAAATTTGCTTATTCATATGATAATGAAAATTGGAATTATATTAGTAATGTTATATCTACCTATAATAACACTATTGCTCCTTTAGGTGGCGGTTTTTATGATATTTCTGGAGTTACAGATACTTTAAAAGTAGCTACTAATTATAAATTAACAAGTAAAGCTTCCGAAACAGAAACAATATATTGGAAAAGTGAAACATATATCAAAAATACGAAGGATAATCTTAATAATAATATTAATGTTGCATTTAAAGTAGAATACAAAGAAAGTTTGTAGGTATAGTATGGAAGATAAAGACGAAATCACACGTTTAAATTTTAAGGGACTTTTTAGCTATATTTCCACCGTTATCAGTTGGACTATTTTTGTGTTGTTAATGTTAATTGGTGTTCTTTTAGTATATTACTATATATCTTTACAATTATATAAAACTAAAGGCGAAAAATTTGAACCATTATTTTCTATATATACTATTATTAGTCAGAGCATGGAACCTAACATTAAAGTGATGGATGCTGTTGTTAATGTAAAAGTTAACAACCCAGATAAAATAGAAGTAAATGATGTTATAACTTTTAAATCCACTTGGAAAGTTAATTATGGAATGACTGTTACTCACAGAATTGTCGCTACGCAAATACTAGATGATGGGTCTCGCTGTTTTATTACTAGAGGCGATAATAATCCGGGAAATGATGAAGGGTGTGTTAAAAGTAGCAATGTTATTGGGGTAGTTAAAGCTGTTATTCCCGGCCTTGGTAATTTACAAAAATTTATTGCCAGTGGTATAGGATGGCTTACAATTATTATTATCCCAGCGGTTTATATATTAATTAAGGATATTCTTAAAATATTTAAATTAGTAAAAGAAGAACAAGAAGAAGATAAGAAAAAGAATAGTAAAAAAAGTAAAGATAAAGATAAGAATAAAATAAAATTAGAACAAGCTTATGAAGACCTTAGTAAAATAAAAAGTAAAAAGAATTAGCAAAAATAATCAACTAATTCTTTTTTATTTGGTAAATTCATGTTCTTTAAAAAATTCTTCAAATGGTATATTTAATACTTTACTAATCGTCGCAATAGTGGTTATGGAAAAAGTTTGGTTTACTTTTTCGCTTTCAATGTTAGAAATCAGAGAACGGGAAACTTCACAAAGTTCTGCCAATTTCTCTTGTGTAATTTTTCCATATCTATCACAATATTGCGAATTATTATGCAATCTAAAATATTTTATATTTCTTGATATCATTAAAAAAATCCTATCTAATTCTTCATTTGTTATCATAAAAACCATCCACCTTAAATAAATTATTCTATATTTATAATAGATTATCTACCAATTATAAATGACATATGTTCTAAATATAGTGACATTTTGATTTTTTTGTGCTATTATTTATTTAATAATAGAGGAGCATATTATATGGAAGAACAAAAGAAATATTTTATAATAAGTACAATATTGTTTGTAATAATAGCAATAGTAATATTACAAGTAGATAAATACCATGACAATAAAGTAAGAAATAGTTATACTTTAGAAACCAATAAACTAAATAACCAATATATAAATGTAAATGACTTTGGGATTTATTCGCAAAATGAAAAAGATAAAACTAAATATGATAAACAAGCTAGTAACGATTATCCAACATCAGGGTATGTATTAAATACAAGTAGAACAAAGTGTTTTGATTATCATGGAAGAGAAGTAAAAGGTAAAGTAAGTCAAACAGATGAAGGAAGAGTAAGATTAGAAACAACAGTATCAATATATTGTCAAATGTATTTTGATATAGATGATGATGCCCCAAGTATAACAAGTATGAGTATAATTGGAACAGATAAGGATGGAAATTCCAATAGTAATTATATATATGATTACAAAATAAGTTATACAGTCACATGGGAAGATAGTGATGTTGTATATTATTGTGTTAAAGAAGGAAGTTCTACATGTAATGAAAGTGACTGGCAAAAGACAAATGGAGCAACAACAAAAAATGGAACAATAACAGTAACTACAGAAGGACCAAAAACAATTTATGCATATATAAGAGATAGAGCTAGGAATGTATCACAAGTAGCAAGTAAAACAATCACTGTAGATAGAACAGCACCGAAAGTAACATTAAGCTTAACAGGAACAGCAGATACAGGTCAAACATTAATTAATGGTGACACATACACTCAAACTAAAAATATCACATATACAGCAAGTATAACGGAAGATAATATGGAAGGATATTGTATAGGAGAAGGAAATTGTACGTCATATATAAATAGTACAAATAAAACATTTACTAATGTAGGAATAAGTGTAAATGATACAGAAGGATTAAAAACAATAAAGATAAATGTCAAAGATAAAGCAGGCAATGTAGGAAGTGCCAGTAAAACTATAACCCTAGATAAAACAAATCCAGTTGTAAGTATAAGTGGAGATACATCAACAGAAAATACTATAACATTTACAATAAGTGCTAGTGACAGTAATGGAAGTGTTACAACAAGTTGTAGAGCAGTAGGAGGAAGTAAAACAATAAATGGAACAATAAATAGTAATAAATGTACAATAAATGGTTTAAGTGAAAATACAAGTTATACAATATATGCAAAAGCGGTAGATTTATCAGGAAGATATAAAGAAGTAAATAAAACAGTAGTAACAAAAACAACCAATCCTGGAGAATATGTAAAATCAAAAAATCCGGCTGGATTAAATAAAACTAAAGTATTAGGGGGATTATACAGATTTGTTGGATCATGTAATGCAGCAAATGGTGGGTGCACGAGTACAGTAGATAACTTCATATGTTTTGGGACAGATGACCCTGCAAATGATTGCACTGGTAAAGTTAATAGTGATTACATGTATCGCATAATCGGAATAGACCCAAGTACCGGAGATTTAAAATTAATTAAGAATACATATATTACCGAGTTGGGTAGCTATCAATATGCATGGTACAGTAGTAGTGCGGGGAATGTTTCCTGGCCATCGACTTCTTTGATAAAAAGACTGAATGGAAAGGCTTCTGGTGGAACGGGACAAACGAATATATTTATAGATAGTAAAACGTCAAATGTACAATATATAATGAGTGATCCAACTAATCCGAATTATAAATGGTATGACATGATAAAAGATACAGAATGGAAGTATGGAGATATAGGGTATAATGGTTCAAGTTATGAAGTGGATAAAACTGCTGACGAAATATACCAAATAGAAACGGGAAGCAAATCTACTGTTTCTGGATGGAATTTTGGTACATCTACATGGGCGAACTCGACTCCAGCAAAAGTAGGGTTAATGTATCTACATGATTTTTATTATTCTTATGCCAAAAGTGGAATTGATTCATCAAAGACGAATTGTTATACAACTTCAGCTGGATGTGAATACAGTTGGTTAGATGTGGATATGAATGGTGTTGCGTCTGGCAACAGTGACTGGACGATGTCTCGATTTGGATTGGACTCCTCCTACTGGTACCTCGCATGGTTCATTGGTGGTACCGACGCTGGGACTGGAGGTTCTATATTCTCCCATACAATTAACACTCCTATTTCTATCCGTCCCGTCTTCTATCTTGATTCCACAAAATCTAAACTGACTGGTTCAGGTACTTATGAGGTCCCATTTGTTGCGATGCCAACTAAGACCCAAACTAATCCTTAATGTTGATAACCTTAAAGTTTTCAACATTAAATCTTAGAAAGTAAAGAAAATGTATCTTTACTTTTTACTTTTTATGCTTTATAATTTCTCTTAGAAAGAAGTTGAAATTATGGAATTAAAAGGCTCTAAAACAGAAGCTAATTTAATGGCAGCCTTCGCAGGTGAAAGCCAAGCAAGAAATAAATATACTTATTATGCAAGTAAAGCGAGAAAAGATGGTTATGAACAAATCGCAGCTATTTTTGAAGAAACCGCTAATAACGAAAAAGAGCATGCAAAATTATGGTTTAAAGAATTACATGGTGGTGAAGTACCTGATACACATACTAACTTAGAAGATGCTGCTGCTGGGGAAAATTACGAATGGACGGATATGTATCAAGAATTTGCTAAAGTAGCTAAAGAAGAAGGTTTTGAACGTATTGCTTACCTTTTTGAAGAAGTTGGCAAAATTGAAAAAGAACACGAAGAAAGATATAGAAAACTTATCAGTAATATTGATGAAGGTTTAGTATTCTCAAGTGAAGATGATCGTATTTGGATTTGTCGTAACTGTGGTCATATAGTTATTGGTAAGAAAGCTCCAGAAGTTTGTCCAGTATGTAAACATGCTCAAAGCTTCTTTGAAAGAAAAGCAGAAAATTATTAATAGTTAGAAACACAAAGAATTAATCAAAGTAGATTTATTATATCTAATTAAGAGAATAAATATATATGGTGGAAATATTTATAGATACATAATAAATGGAATTTCAATTAAGGAGTGTTTACTGAGTAATTCACATTAAGAATTAAAGTGTATGAATAAATTCATAAATAAAGGTGGTACCGCGGCTATGTCGTCCTTTACCTGCTTTGTTTATGAGTTTTTTATTATAAGGAGGATATAATGTATAACGAAGAAATTAGCAAAATTAAGAAAAAATTAGAGACTGTTTTTACTAGTATTAATACGAAAGAAAAACTAGAAAATGTTAAACAAGTATATATGGGTAAAAATGGTTCTATTACGGAACTTAGTAGTAAAATCAAAGATGTTCCAAGTGATGCTAAAAAAGCTTTTGGTATGAGTGTTAATGAATTAAAGAATATCTTTAATGAAAATTATGAAAGAATAAGTAGGGAATTAGAAGAAAAAGAAATTAATGAAAAATTAAATAAAGAAGCCATTGATGTTAGTTTGCCAGGTACTAAGATAAATGTTGGAAGTGCTCACCCTTTAGAAAGAATTATTGAAAGCTTAGAAAGCTTACTTATGAGTATGGGTTATGATGTAGTGGAAGGACCAGAAGTAGAAAAAGATTTATATAACTTTGAATTATTAAATTTACCAAAGGGACATCCAGCAAGAGATGCTCAAGATACTTTTTATATAAGAGGAGATGAGTATTTACTTCGAAGTCAAACGAGTCCTGTGCAAGTAAGAGAAATGCTTAGATGTAAGGGAGAAGAACCAATAAGAATAATATGTCCGGGTAAAACATATCGAAGAGATGAAGATGATGCTACTCATTCCCATCAATTTACCCAAATGGAAGGATTATTAATTGATAAAAATATAACTTTAGGAGACTTAAAAGGAACTTTTGAAGCTGTAGCTAAAATGTTATTTGGGGAATCGCGGGAAACAAGATTTAGACCTTCTTTTTATCCTTTTACGGAACCTAGTGTAGAAATGGATATTAGTTGCTTTAACTGTAATGGTAAAGGCTGTAATCTTTGTAAAGGTACCGGTTGGATAACAGTTGGGGGAGCTGGGATGGTTAATCCTATTGTTCTTAAAAATTGTGGTTATGATGCAAATAAGTGGAATGGTTTTGCCTTTGGCTTTGGCTTAGAAAGACTAGCTATGCTTAAGTATGGTATTAATGATATTCGAACCTTTTATGTTAATCATGATATAAGAACATTAAATACCTTTGATAGAAGGGAGTATTAAAATGGCAATTAGTTTAAATTGGATAAATGATTATGTTGATGTTAAAGATGAAGATAAAGTAGCTTTAGCTAATAAAATCACTAAAGCCGGCATTAATGTGGAAAAAATAACAACAACTAAGATTGATAATTTAGTTGTGGGGGAAGTACTTGAATGTAGTGCTCATCCAGATAGTGACCATTTACATGTATGTAAGGTAAGTGTGGGTAGTGAAACTTTACAAATTGTCTGTGGAGCTCCTAATGTACGGGAAGGTTTAAAAGTTATTGTTGCTCTTCCTGGTTGTAAATTACCTGATGGCGATAAATTATTTGAAATCAAAAAAAGCGTAATTCGGGGTGTTGAATCAAATGGGATGCTTTGTGCTTTATTTGAACTGGGCTTAGAAGAAAAAAACGAGGAAACTTATAGTAAAGGGATTTGTGAGCTTCCAAGTGATGCGCCGGTTGGGGTTAATGCCTTATCTTATTTAGGTGTTGAAGATACTACTTATACTTTAGATTTAAATCCTAATAGAACAGATTGTAATAATCATATTCCTTTTGCTTATGAGGTTGCTGCAGTCTTAAAAAAACAAGTTACCATGCCTGATGTTACTTTTAAAACTCTTGAAGAGACCATCGATAACCAAGTAACTCTAGATGTAACCACTGATAATGTTTATATGTATAATTTAATGATTGCCAAAGATGTTAAAATTAAAGAATCACCTGAATTTATTAAACATCGCTTAGAAGTAGCTGGTGTAAGAAGCATTAATAATGTTGTTGATATATCTAACTATGTTATGCTTGAATATGGGCAACCTCTACACTTTTTTGATAAAGATGTCGTAGGTAATCATATCGTGGTTCGCATGGCTCATGAAAATGAACAAATAGTAACTCTTGATAAAGAGACGCGTGATTTAAATAAAGAGGATATTTTAATTACTGATGGCGATACCCCTTTATGTGTCGCGGGTGTTATGGGTGGTCTTAATTCAGGGATTACTGAGAATACCAAAAATATTTTAATTGAGTCTGCCATGTTTAATCCTTATAACATTCGTTATACAAGTATAAGATTAGGACTTCGGAGTGAAGCTAGTCTTCGTTTCGAAAAACCACTTAACTATGAATATTGTCTTTTAGCATTACAAAGAGCCTGTCATTTATTAGAAAAATACGCTGATGCTAAAATAGTAATGGGCAGTGTATCTTATGATAAAGTCGATAAAACGCCTAAAGTAATCAATGTTACTTTAAATGATTTTAATTCTATATTAGGAATGAAAGTAACGGATGAAGATGTTAAAACCACATTAACTAATTTAGGTTTTACTTATCAAGAAAATAATGGTAATTATGAAGTAACTGTGCCTAATAGAAGACAAGATATTTATCCCCAAAAAGAAGATATTATTGAAGAAGTAGGAAGATTAATGGGTTATGATAATATCATGCCAACTTTACCTTTAATTAAAACGAAAAAAGGTGAATATAGGGATAATATTAAATTTAGAAAAATAGTTTCTAAAAGAATGCGGGCCTTAGGCTTTAATGAAATAAGAACATATACTTTAGTTAGTGAAGAAGATAAAGACAAATATAATTATAATTTTAGTAATTTCATTAAACTTTTAAAACCAATGTTAAAAGAAAGAAGTGTTATAAGACAAAGCCTACTTAATTCTTTAATGGAAGTTGTAAATTACAATTTAAATAAAAAGAATAAAGATATCTATTTATATGAAATAGCTAATACTTATAGTGAAGTAGATAATGAATATGTGGAAGATGTTAAACTAGCATTCATCTTATGTGGAAATTATATTTCTAATACTTGGAATAGTCTTAATTATCAAGCCGATTTTTATCTAGCAAAGGGAATGGTAGAAAATTTATTAGATTATTTAGGCTTAAATAATCGTTATACTTTAAGACTTAGTGATAATTTGCCAAAGGAAATTCATCCTAAAATTAATAGTGAAATAATTGTTGATGGTAATGCCCTAGGTTATTTTGGTAAACTACATCCTAATGTTAGTAGGGAAGATATTTATGTTTGTGAACTATCTTTAAGTCAATTATTTACGCATAAGACTAGTGATATTAAATATAGTGAACTTAATAAATATCCAACCATCGAAAAAGATGTTGCCTTTGTCGTTGATAAGTCCGTTTTAGCGGAAGATTTAGTTAAAGATATTAAATCTAATGGTGGTAAACTTTTAACTAATATAAAAATTTTTGATGTTTACACGGGTGATAAAATAGATGGGAATAAAAAATCCATCGCGTATAACTTAACATTTGAAGATAAAACCAGAACTTTAACTGAAGAAGAAGTAATGGCAATCTTTAATAAAATAATTGATAATGTTTGTCATAAATATAATGCAACGATTAGAGATAAATAGGATGATTTATGAAAGTTAGCGATATCAAAAGACCAAATATTGATTATAGTAAACTTAAATATAGACAAGATTCATTCCCAAAAAGAAGAGAAGTGACGAATAGCTTTTATCTTCAACATTATCCCGTTACTTCAGGAAGATATAGACCATATTATGAATATGATACTTCGGGAATTACTGTACCTGTTGTGGGAGCTAGTGAAGAAGTAGAACAAGAAAAACCTATGAGTAGGACATTATCAAAGAATAATAAAAAAGACTGATTATCCCAAACCATGGTCAGCTTTTTTATTTTTTTAAATTATTACTATTTTCTAATTCACTTAAAGTTACTATTTTCTTTTCTTTTTTGCATAACTCTATATATTGATAATATTGATTAATTAATAAGCCTTTAACATAATCTTTGCTTCTAAATTTACCAAGTTTATCTTTTGGTGGAATGTCTATGTTTGTTACCTCTACATCGTTAAAGAATGTTAAACGACCGTTACATAAACCAAGAATGATATTATTAAATCTATAAAGGCCAATTATCTCTTCATTATGTTCTATAAATTTAACAAAGAAAGTACTAGCATTATCCATAAATGTATCTAGAGACATTTGTGGGCCATTAACATTTTCACATTCACAAATAATATCTTTGCCATCAATATTGGCTAATGCATAGTTTTTATCATTAATTTTAATGCATACTGAAGGCATTCCTAATAAATTACATAAATAAATTTCAACATTATCAAGAGTTATAATATTATTTACTACTTTATCAAATATTTTTACTGCCTCATCATAATTATTAAAATCAATTTTACTTAGAAAATGAAGAGTTTTCGTACTGAAATTATGGTCTTTATAAAGGAAGTTTTTGATTTTATGATATAGGTTTGTTATTTTTGCTTTAAAAGATGCATCATTTGAACTTTTTAATGCGGCATGATATCTACTTGTTAAAGTGTTGTTCAAATTATGAGTTTCTTCATAATAATCATCTAATTCTAAATAATGCTTAATATTTTCTTTAAATTCTTGATAATAAATTGGAAATAAATAGTCGGTAAGAGATTCATGAAGTTCTTCGACATTAAAAGGTATAGAATTTTCCGTAACTAAACCCAATAAATTTAAATAAAGTGGTTTATTAGTGGATATTCTTTTTAGTAATACTTCAATAACCATTTTAAGTTGAGCTAAGTAATAATTTTTATTATCTTCATAATTATAAAGATTTGAATCAATATTTAAAATATTTTCAACCATTTCTTTTCTCAATTTTTCAATTTCATCTTTTACATCTTCATAATAAGTAACAGACATATAAGATGAAATAATATCATCTACTTCTTTTTGTACATCTTGTATCATTAGACTTTCCTTTTTCCGCTTTTCTAATTCATTATAAAATTCATCAATCGATAAATTGATATTTGTATCAAAATCAAATTTTTTAGGGATAAGATATCTCATAAAATAAATGTTTTTAAATCTATCATACCAAGCTTTCAATTCTTTTTTATAATCTTCAAAGATATTATCTACGGCGTTTTTACTATCAGCATTAGTAACTTTCACTATGTATTTAGTTACAAATATATTAAAATTATATATTGTTCCCATAAATTCTTTACGGAGATTATGGCTTACATTTCTGTTTTTTTCAACAAAGCTTAGTATTTTCCCCTTATACTCCTTTAAATCAAAATCTCCTTTTTGACCTTTTAAAGCATTATTTAAAATATCTTTTGCTTTATTTAGTTGTGTTAATTTTTCTGCTGATTCTTTTTGTTCCTCTTCTGATTTAGTGGTTAAAGTATCTGGATAATATTGGTTAATTAAAGCGTAATATTTCTTTTTTAATTCTTCTTCTGTATAATTACTATTTAATCCTAATATATTTAAGGCTTCATCAAAATTCATTATATTTCCCCCTTTTTTATAAACGATTGTTACTTTACCACAAAAGCGTCTTAATGTCAAGGCTCTCTAAAAGCTCCATAAAACGCTCTAGAATAGTATTGCTAAGCCAAAAAAAGAAAAGTTTTTCCCTTTTCTCTTAATTATTTTTTTAAATTGTTATTGTTGGTTTTAAACTTTTCAATTTCACTATAGCAAGTATTAATAAGTAAGCTTCTAACATAGTCTTTGCTTTGAAACATACTAAATTTATGGTCTGGATACCATTCAACATTGGTTATCATAGGATAGCTTAAAAATTGTAAATGACCTTTATAGACACATAGGAGTAAGCCATTATAATGATATAGTCCAATACAAGCTTCGCCATACCAATCGAAGGTTATAAAGTCTTTATAAGCCTCAGTCATAAATTCATCTAGAGAAATAAAATTATTATCCATATTATTATAAGTTTCACAAATTACATTTTCACCATTATTTAATAACATATCATATTCTTCGCCATCAATTTTAATATGTCTAGAAGCTATGACATCTTGTGCGGATATATTTATATAAATATCGACTTTTTTATTAGTAATTAAATTATTATCAATATTATCGTGGATTTTGAAAACTTCTTCATAATTATTAAAATCAATTTCATTAAGAAGCTTAAGGCTTTGAAAACTAACATCTTTTTGCGTTCTTAAATAATGTACTATGGATTTATAGAAAAAATACAACTCCTTTTTTTCTTCTTCATCCTGTATATTTTTTACAGTTTCATTATATTTTTGGGTTAAATTATTTTCAATATTGGCGATTTCTCTCTCATGACTTTGGTAATCTAATAAATTATTAACATCTAACTTTAATTGAATATAATAAAGATAAAATAAAGGATTGTTTACATTTTCTCTGAGGTCCTCCATTCTCCTTTGAAAAGGTAAATTGTTGTTTTTTATTATTTTTTCTAATTCTGTATATAATGCTATATTAGTAGAATAATATTTAAATAAATTATCAAGATTAGTTCTTAAGCATTGATAAAAATAATCTTTGTTATTATAATTTCTACAAACATTTTTAATTGTTTCTTCTCTTAATTTTTCAATATCTTTTTTGGCTACTTCATAATCGGTATAAAGTTTATAAGGATTTATTATATCATCTATTTCTTTTATAACATTATCATAACCATGTTTAAAGTTTGCCAATGATTCGTAAAATTCATCAAAGGAACGATTTTCATTAATTGTAAAACTAATATCTCTTGGTATATTGTGTTCTTTAAAATAAATATCTTTTAATTTAATATACCAATCTCTAACCCCGTTTTTAAATTCTCTAAATAATTTATCCACTTCATTTTTTGTAACAGTCATCACGATATTAAGATAATAATTAGTGAAGAACGATTTAAAACTAGAAGCAACACTTGCAAATTCGGGCTTTTTAGTAATATTAGCATCATTATAGCTTTTTATAATGTTAAGTATATTATTCCAATAACTAAATTCCCAGCCATTATCATTATCATTATTACTATTATTACTATTATTACTTTTTTTACCATTTTGTTTATCATTATTACTACTTTGTCTATTTGAATAATTCTTTTTTCTATCTTTTTTTAAAGTATCATAAGCCAAGTTAATCTTTTTCATTTTGTTTTCTGCAGCCTTTTTTTCTTCGGCAGATTTATTAGTTAAAGCATCTGGGTGATATTTTTTGGCTAAGGCATGATACTTCTTATTTAATTCTTCTTCTGTGTAATTGCTATCTAAATCTAATACTTTTAATGCTTCATAAAAATTCATAAAGGTCCCCCTTTTTTATAAACGATTGTTATTTTAATGCAAAAGACCTCCAATGTCAACGGCTCTTAAAATGGTTCTTAAAACGGCTCTTTAAAATGGCTTTTAAAAAAAGAAAAGGACGGACTGCAGCCCAAACGTGCCACAATCGTCCTTTCGTAATTTAAATATATAATAAAACAAATAGGTTGTCAAGAAGTATAATAATACTTTTTCTAAAAAAAACGAAGGACGGACTGCAGCCCAAACGCGCCACAATCGCCCTTTCGTAACTTAAATATATAATAAAACAAATGGGTTGTCAAGAGTTTTAATTACGTGCAGAATAATTTAATTTGACAACACTTATTAAACATAATATAATTATGGTAACAATAGTTACTAGGGGAGTGGTAATATGCCAGCAAGTTGTAAGTTGGAAAAAGAAGCCATTATTAAAAAAGCTGTGGTTATGATTAATAAGAGGGGCTGGGATTCTCTTAACGCAAGAGACTTAGCTAAAGAATTAAAGATATCTACTAAACCATTGTATCGGATATATAATAATATGGATGAAATAAAAGAAGATATTTATAAAGAAATTTATCGCGAATATGATGAGTTTATAACTAGTCGAGTTGATAATAAAAAAGCTTTAGTTACATTATGTGTAGCTTATGTAGAATTTGCTAAATACTATAAAAATTTATTTATTAGTTTATTTCTATCCAATAATTTAAAATGGAAAAGCATTGATGATGTTTTAAATGAGAAGTGGAATCAAGGAGCCATCATCAATTTAGTTAATAAACAGGGCTATACTTTTGCGGAAGCTAAGGAATTATTTATGCATGTTTGGTTATATGCAAATGGACTAGCTACCTTAATAAGCACTAATAAAATCGATATAGATGATAAAGAAATTATTGTTCGCATTGTGAAAATTTATAAAACATTAGCAAAAAAACTTTAAATTAAGATGGATATTTGCTATAATTTACTCATTAGGAGGTAAAAATGAAAAAGATATTATTAAGTCTTGTTACTTTAGTCGCATTATTTGCATTAATGCCATTTGCTAAGGCTGTCGACAATAAAGTAAAGTTATATATGTTTACGAAAAATGGTTGTTCCGCTTGTGAATATGCATTTACAGAGTTTGAGGAAAGACTAGAAGAGTATCCCGATGAATTTGAACTTGTTAATATTGAAGTTTGGTGTGGAACTGACTATACTAACCCAAATAACACAGAATGGATTTTAGGCAATGAAGAGGCTTTTGATTTAATGCAAAAAGCAATTGAATATGCCGATGGCGATACAACTAGACTTGCAACACCTACAATTATGGTTGGTGATTTTCTACAAGTTGGAGCCAATGATTTAGATGCATTATATGATAAAATAGATGCTTTTAAAAAAGATAAAAAGTATAAGGATGTTGTGGCAGAATTAGCCGAAGAAGCTAATTATTATATATCATCTATGACTAAACCTCATGGGGCTGCGAATTGCGATATTATACCTGCTGAAAATAATGAAGGCGGTAAATACGATTTAATTATTTTCGTTAGTGTAATGGTTGTATTAGTTGGTGGTTTTGCAGGTTTAATTATTATTAGTAAGAAGTAGAATAAAAAGTTCTACTTTTTTTAATGAGTAATCTTTGCTATAATTAATTTAGGGTTGATAAAAAGATGAAAGAAGAACGAAAAAAGAAATTAGCTAGGGAATTAAAGTATTTATTAAAAGAAGAAAGAGATAAAGAATTATTCAAGTATGAGCAAAAATTAGCAGATGAAAATGTTAATATAAAAGAATTAGCTCATGAAATTTATCGGCAAAGAGGAATTGATGACCAAAAATTAAACAAAAACTTTTTCAATAATATAATGGATACTTTAAATGATTTAAGTAAAAGCTTTAAAAATAAAGATTCTAAAATGAGAAATAGAATGATTTTGGAACTTATATACATAGTTTTAATTCTCGCTTTAATTAAATTACCTTTTGATTTAATAAGAGATATTGGCTATGATTATTTAAAAATATTAACTACTAATCATGTCATAGAGGTATTATGGAATTTAGGTTTCTTAGCTTTATATACGATAACGTTTATTTGTGCCTTTATTCTTTTTATTAAAAACTTTAATAAAAAATATAACAGTAATTAGTTTTAATAGGCAAATAAAAAAGGACTGAAACATCCTTTTTTTATGCACTTAAATTGTATTTATTGATTGTAAATATTCTTTTGCCTTCTGTATTAAGTTTATAGTCTGCGATAATATCAAAGGCTTCACCATTTTTAACCTTATATATCATTCTCAATTCATAACCAATAATACCTTTTCCAGAATAATTGGTGATAGCTACTAGTTTTCTTTCTAAGTGAGGAATTCCTGTTAAATTTAGTTTTTGGGCATCTTTTATTATTCTCGTTTGTTCGTTATCCATAATTTTTTCAATTTCTTTATTATCATAATATAAATCTAAGCTTATGGCACATCCTCCCGTGGTAACATCTAAGGCTAAGATATATTCATCTTGGTCATAAGAGTTATCGCCATATTTACAAACTGGCACCTCAACTGGGTCTTTATCAGGATTTTCTGACTCTGGAGGAACAGTATTTTCTCCTTCTTTCTCAATTATTAAATTAGTCTCTAAAATATTTTGATTACCTGTGGCATCACTCGCGGCAATTTTGATAGAATAAGTACCCGTCTTTTCGTAACCAGTATAAACTATTTTATTGCCATCTTCATCGATGGCATCTTGGTAAAAATCAATAACACAAGCTTTACCACTGTTATCTACACAGCTTACAACAAAATCATTGGCACTGTATTTTGCTTTTTCTTTAATAACTAAATCTTTTAAAACTAGTTCAGGTTTGGTGGTATCAACTATTATTAATTTAGTTTCATAATCTTTTTTATTAATAGTGATAGTTATTGGATATTCTCCTGGTAAACTTTTATCAAAATTATCAGGATATTTAATTTCTACTTTATCTAAATTAGTGTTTTCAATTTTTGAAAAGAATAGTTCCTTACTATATTCTTCATTTACTTCGATTGTTACTTCGCTTTTAATGCTTAACTCCCCATTATTCTTTTTTCTTTCTGCTTGAAAATGGGATGTTAAAATGAAACAAATAATTATACCAATTACACAAACCCCAATAATTATTAAATTGGTTATAGTTTTTTTTGTATTATGTACTTTATCATAAAAAAATTTCTTTGCCATTATAATACCTCTATCCTTAATATAACATAATAATACCATATTATACTTTAAAAAGCGAGAGTTAATAAATTAAATTATGCCGTAATGTCAAGTTATTTTTGACTATATTAATAATATTTTTCCTTAAAATAGGATAAAATTTAAGTAGGTGCCTTGCAAAGTGGAAAAATTTATGGTATGATTTTACATGCAATTTGAATAATTGTATGCTTAGTGGGAGGGAATGCGGATTTGCCCAAGACCACATGCACACGTAACACATAAAAATTGCATGAAAAAAATATTTAGGAGGTGTTTTCGTGGCAAAAGAAATCGTAAAGAAAATTAAACTTGAAATTGAAGCTGGCAAAGCAACACCAGCACCACCAGTCGGAACTGTTTTAGGACCTGCAGGTATTAATTTACAAGAATTTTGTACAAAATTTAATGATGCAACAAGAGAAAAAATGGGTGATATAGTACCTTGTGAAATTACTATCTATGATGATAGAACATTTGACTTTGTATTAAAGACTCCACCAGCTGGATTCTTACTTAAGAAAGTTGCTAAAGTTCAAAAAGGTAGTCCTAAAGGAGCTAACCAAATCGTTGCTACCATTAGTGAAGCCGATTTAAGAAGCATTGCCGAAATTAAATTACCAGATTTAAATGCTTATACAATTGAACAAGCAATGAAAGAAATCGAAGGTACTGCTCGTAATATGGGAATTGCTATTGCTGGGGTAAACGATAAAGAACTTGCTGAACAAGCTAAAGAGGCTATGGAAGAAGAAAAAGAAATGGCCAAAAGAGAAGCAGAACTTGAAGCGATGGAAGAAGAAGCTAAAGCTGATATGCCTGTTGATGTACCAGTAATTGGTGACGAAGATAAAGATAAAGAAAATTCTGAAGAAGAATAACATAAATGAAAAAAGTCCGCTAATTAACCACAGTTAGGAGGGAATTATGAGAAAACATAGTAAAAAATATGTGGAAGTTGCTAAACTTGTTGATAATAGTCAGTTATATACAAAAGAAGAAGCAACAAAACTAGTTAAAAAGACCGCTACGACGAAATTTGATAGTACTGTTGAAGTAGCAATTAAACTAAATATTGATGCGAAAAAAACTGATCAACAATTACGTGGTTCACTTGTTATGCCAAATGGAACAGGTAAAAGCAAAAAAGTATTAGTTATTGCTAAAGGTGACTATGCTACCGAAGCTAAGAATGCTGGTGCTGATTTTGTTGGTGACAAAGATTTACTAGATAAAATCAAAAATGAAAATTGGTTTGATTTTGATGTTATCGTTGCTACCCCAGATATGATGCCAGAAGTTGGAAAAATCGGTAATATTTTAGGGCCTAAAGGTTTAATGCCAAACCCTAAAACTGGTACTGTTACAACTAAAGTAGCTGACGTTATTAAAGATTTAAAAAGTGGTATGGTAACTTATAAAACTGATTCTTATGGTAATGTTCATACTATTATTGGTAAAGTATCTTTTAAAGAAGATAAATTACTTGAAAACTTAGAATATGTTGTAAGAACAATTAATAGAGCTAAACCACAAGCCGTTAAAGGTGTTTTTATCGATAAAATTACTATTTCTACAACTATGGGTCCAGGTATTAAAGTAGATAAAAATTCTTTTGATATTTAATTTTATTACTTGCATAATTTATAGTTGTAAGATATAATAAGTGACAAGAAAAGAAAAAACCGAAGACAGTAGGGAAGATGTCTTTTAAAAATCCTACCGAGGGGAACTTTAAAAAATAAATTTTTAAGCTTCCCTAGTCGGAAGCTTTTCTTAAAAATAAAATAAGGAGGAAAAATGGCAAGCGAAAAAATTCTTAATGAAAAGAAAGCTATCGTAAGTGAGATTATTGATAATATTAAAAATAGCGAATCTGTCATCTTATTTGAATATCAAGGTTTAACTGTTGCCGAGATGAGTGAACTTAGAAATAAACTTAATGAAGTCGATTCAAAAGTTAAAATTTATAAGAATACACTTTTAAAAAGGGCTCTAGATGAACTAAAGATAGACATGAATGAATTTTTAGAAGGACCAAATGCATTATTAATTGGTAAGAGTTTGTTAGAACCAATTAAAATTATTGCTGATTATGCTAAAAGTCACGATAAATTAAATATTCGTGTTGGTATAATAAGTGGCGATGTTGCAAGTATTGATACTATTAAAGAGTATGCAAGTATCCCTTCAAGAGAAGGATTACTTACTATGCTTGCAGGTGGTATGATTCAATATGTTAGAGATTTATCAATAGCTTTAAATCTTTATGCCGAAAATTTAGAAGGGAAGGAATAAAATATGGCAAAATTAACAAAAGATGAATTTATAAGTGCATTAAAAGAAATGACTATTCTTGAAGTAAAAGAATTAGTTGATGCAATGAAAGAAGAATTTGGTGTTGATCCATCAGCCGTTGCTGTTGCTGCTGCTCCAGCTCAAGGTGCTGCTGAAGAAGGCCCTAGCACTAAAACAGTAGTTTTAAAATCTGCTGGTGGAAACAAAATTGCAGTTATTAAAATTATTAAAGAAATTACTGGTTTAGGTTTAGTTGAAGCTAAAGCTTTAGCTGATAATGGCGGAAATATTAAAGAAAATGTTCCTGCTGAAGAAGCTAAAAGTATTGCTGACCAATTAACTGAAGCTGGTGCTGAAGTAGAACTTGCTTAATTAGTTTTAAGAAGTTTATAAAGTTACTAATATTAAAGTTAGTAGCTTTTTTGTTGCATTTAAAAATAAATTATTATAAAATAAAGCTTATTAAGGAGAGGTTTTCAATGAAAAAAAGCGATTTAACTAATAAAATACTTAAAGGAGTATTATCTGTTGCTATTCTTACAAGTTTAACGGCTTGTGTACCACAAGAGTTAGTATCTTCTGATTTAGATTACGATATCTTAGATACTAATAGTGGGGATTATTTAGCAAGTGATTCTTTACAAAATGGCATCACCCAAGAATTAGATGTGCCTGGTGAAGATTTTAAATTACTAATCCAATACATGAGTGGTGTAGATTCTTGGACGGTAACTAGTGATAAAGATTTACATATGAGTATATTAACTAAGGGTTTAAATTCTTCGGAAAAAGAAGTATATATCGATAATATCCATATAGATACTTTTTTGGTAGCTACCGAGCCGATATTTAATGGCATTAAACAAGATACTGTTGATGACCATATTCATAACTCAGACATGATAGGATTCCCTATCGATGATACAAATTCATACTATGGTATCAATGAAATAGAAGGCCAAAATGATGAATTTATTAAAGGAACATATTATGCTTACCAAGGACTAGGCGGTGGTGGTAATATCGTTGAAAAAAGAAGATTAGAGTCCGATTATTTGAGCCATGGGGTATGGGCAAATAAAATCTCTGGTGTTGTTGGGTTAATAATAAAAGATAAAACAACTGGCGAAACGAGAGGCGTAGATGTTAAAACTACTTTATTAGTGGCTGTGAATAATCAAATTCAATTTCAAAAAAGCGATGGTAGTATAGTTACCTATGAATATGATAGATATGGTAATTATGAAGAAATTACTACGCGTAAAAGAGTCAAATAATGTTTTCCAACATTGCTTTTTTTTAATTGGTATTTTATAATTAATTTGGTGATACTATGAAGAAAACATTGGGGATAATGTTAGAAGCAGTTCTAATTTTTTTAGTCGCGGCTTATATATCTTTAATAATCATCGAATATTTTAGATATCAAAACGATGAACCAATGTTAATATTATTAAAAGAAAATGTTAAAGAATATGAAGATGGTCATGTCTATATTGATTATGGCTTAGGGTATAAATCAATTACTTATGAAAGAAAAAGTATATATGGTAAACAATTTGGGCATATATTTATAAGAGTAAAAGATGCCTTAAATTAACTTGAAAGGAAATGAGTATGAAATTAAATAATAAAGGTTGGGGAACATTAGAAATGGTCTTAATAAGTTTAGCTTTACTAGTTATGCTTATTGTTTCTATCTATTTTATTTCGCGTTTATATGGCTCTTTTGATAATTCTAAGCGCAATAAAGTATATATGGATTTAGAAACCAAGTTAGCAGAAGCGGCCCGGATATATGTGCGAATAAATAATATTGATGTGACAAGTAATTATCGAATAAGTTATGAGACTTTAAAAGAAGCTAATTTAATTAGAGAATTAAAAGATAGTAGTGGTAATGATTGTGAGGGCTATGCTTTAATAAGCATCTTAAGTAATAAAAAATATTATAATGGTTATGTATCATGTAATAATTATACTTCTAAAAATTATTGATTAGAAATAAACAAGGCAATCGCATAAAAATTAGACGTAAAAAGAAACTAATTTTATGTTTATATAGTACTATTTTTATTCATAATATTTAATGAAAGGATTAAATATTATGAATGATGAATATGTATATATATTACTTTGTATTAACAAATATGATGGAGGAATAAAAATGGTAAAAAATGAAAAAGAAATTATGAAAGAAATTAATAAGGTTTATAAAGATTTAAAAATTGAGAGAAGAACAAATAATATAACGAAATCAATTAAAGAATCAACAAAAAAAATAAGTATTTATGATAATAATAAAAAAAGCTATTTAGATAATAAAACTAGTGTTAGAGCGGGGTATGGTTATTATGGCGGATTGGAATAAAATTTTAAAAGAAATCCAAGATGAAGAATTTCAATCTCCAATAGATACAGTAAGAAAAAAGTATATAAAGAATTTATCTGCTTTAACTGGAAGAAATACTATATGTTACTATTCTGGATTTCTAACAAACTCTGATCATCCAGATACTGCAATTAACGATAGAGATTTAAATGGATTTATGACAGTTATTCATGAAATGGATAAATCAAAAGGCCTAGATTTGATACTTCATTCCCCAGGTGGCGAAGTAGCTGCTACGGAGGCCATAGGAAATTACCTAATAAAAATTTTTGAAAATAATATTCGTGTTTTTGTTCCCCAAATAGCTATGTCTGGTGGAACTATGCTATCTTGCATAGGATATGAAATATATATGGGAAAGCACTCAAGTATAGGACCAATCGATCCACAATATGGAGGTGTTCCAGCATATGGTGTAATTCAAGAATTTGAACAAGCTAAAGAGGAAATCATAAGCAATCCAAATTCAATTCCATTTTGGCAACCTATTATTGGAAAGTATCCTCCTACATTCATTGGACAATGTTATAAAGCGATTGAATTATCTTCAGAGGTAGTAAAAAAATGGTTGGAAAATAATAGTATGTTTAAAGATGATACTAAAAAAACTCAAAAGATAGCAAAAATAATGAATTATTTAAATAATAATGAACATACAAAAATGCATTCTCGTCATATTGGAATAGACAAAGCTCAAGAAATCGGACTTATAGTAAAGCCTCTTGAAGCTGATGACAAACTTCAAGATGCAGTTTTATCAATACATCATTGTTTTATGCATACTTTTCAAAATACAAATGCTGTAAAAATTATAGAAAATCAAAATGGGGTATCTTTTATAATGATTGATGGAAAATGAAAAAATTAATATATGTTAGAAATAAAATAAAAAGTATTGACAAATCATATAATAAAATGGTATATTAATAACGCATTTTATTTAGGTTCTACCTTGGTAGAACTTAATTTAAAGGAAATTTTGACACACTTGGATTCGTGTTAATGGAGAGGAGAGAAAATATGCCAACAATAAATCAATTAGTTAAGAAGAATCGTACAAAAAAGACTAAGAAAAGTAAGAGTCCAGTACTTAATGTCGGATTTAATACATTAGAAAGAAAAACTACTGATGTAAAAAGTCCTCAAAAAAGAGGAGTTTGTACTCGTGTAGGAACTAAGACACCAAAAAAACCAAACTCAGCTTTAAGAAAATATGCCCGTGTTAGACTTTCTAACGGTAAAGAAATCGATGCTTACATTCCTGGTGAAGGACATAACTTACAAGAACACAGTGTTGTCCTTGTTCGTGGTGGCCGTGTTAAAGATTTAATTGGTGTACGTTATCACATTGTTCGTGGTACTTTAGATACTCATGGTGTTGAAAATCGTAAACAAGCCAGAAGTAGATATGGTACAAAAAAAGGTAAATAAAAAATAAATATTATAGAAGGAGGATTCGTTTATGCGTAAAAGAAGAGCAATAAAAAGAGATGTCTTACCAGATCCTATATATAATTCTAAAGTTGTTACTAAACTTGTTAATACAATTATGGTCGATGGTAAGAAGGGTACCGCACAAAAAATATTATATGAAGCCTTTGATATTGTAAAAAAACAAACTGGTAAAGATGCTATGGAAGTTTATACCGAGGCTTTAAAAAATATTAGTCCAGCACTTGAAGTTAAATCTCGTCGTGTTGGAGGTTCAAACTATCAAGTTCCAATGGAAGTTAGCGATGAAAGAGCACAAACTTTAGCGCTTCGTTGGCTTGTTAATTATGCAAAATTAAGAAATGGAAAGGGTATGGCTATAAATTTAGCAAATGAGATTATTGATGCTGCCAATGGTGTAGGTGGAGCCGTTAAAAAACGTGAAGATACCCATAAGATGGCGGAAGCTAATAAAGCATTTGCTCATTATAGATGGTAATTGCTATGGGAAGAGATGTTACAATTGATAAAGTTCGTAATATTGGTATAATGGCACATATCGATGCCGGTAAAACTACTTTTACCGAAAGAGTTTTATTCCATACTGGTATTACACATAAAATAGGCGAAACTCACGATGGTGAATCGCAAATGGACTGGATGGAACAAGAAAAAGAAAGAGGTATTACCATTACTAGTGCCGCAACTACGGCGCACTGGAAAGGATATCGTTTAAATATTATTGATACCCCAGGACACGTGGATTTTACTATTGAAGTGCAAAGAAGTTTAAGAGTTTTAGATGGTTCTATCTGTTTATTAGATGGAAATGCTGGGGTTGAACCTCAATCGGAAACGGTATGGCGTCAAGCCACGGAATATAAAGTTCCAAGAATGATATTCGTTAATAAAATGGATAAATTAGGAGCTGATTTCCAATTTTCACTAGATACAATTGGTAAAAGATTAGGTGTTAATTATGCCCCAATTCAATGGCCAATTGGAGCTGAAAATGAATTTCATGGTATTGTTGATTTAATTGAACAAAAAGCTTATACATTTAATAGAGAAGACCAACATGAAAATTATACAGAAATTCCTATTCCCGATGATTTAAAAGATTTAGTAGCTACTAAGAGATTAGAATTAATCGAAAAAGCTGTTGAATTTGATGATGAATTAATGGAAAAATACTTAAATGGCGAAGAATTAACTGTAGAAGAAATTAAAGGAGCAATTAGAAAAGGTGTTTTAAAAGCTGAATTCTTCCCTGTTCTATGTGGTAGTGCTTTATCTAATACGGGTGTTAAATTAGCTTTAGATGCTGTTATAGATTACATGCCTGCCCCAACTGATGTGGAAGCTATTGAATGTACAGATGAAAAAGGAAATATCGTTAAAAGACATCCTAGTGATTCTGAACCATTTACCGCTATGGCATTTAAAATTATGACTGACCCATATGTTGGTCGTCTAGCTTTCTTCCGTGTTTATTCAGGACATTTAACTAGTGGTTCTTATATTTTAAATAGTACCAAAAATGTTAAAGAAAGAGTTGGCCGTATTTTACAAATGCATGCTAACCAAAGAAAAGAAATCACGGATGTTTATACTGGTGAAATTGCGGCTTTAGTTGGTTTAAAAAATACAACAACTGCTGATACTCTATGTGATGAAAAATATCCAGTAATCATGAATGGTATGGAATTCCCAGACCCTGTTATTGATGAAGCAATTGAACCTAAAAGTAAAGCTGACCAAGATAAGCTTGGCCAAGCATTACAAAAACTAGCCGAAGAAGACCCAACATTTAGATATAAAACTGATGCGGAAACTGGTCAAACCGTTATAAGTGGTATGGGAGAATTGCACCTAGAAGTATTAGTAAGAAGAATGAAAGATGAATTTGGGGTAGAAGCTAATATTGGCCGTCCTCAAGTTGCTTATAGAGAAACGATTACTGCGACTGCTGATTGTGAAGGTAAATATATTAAACAATCTGGTGGTCGTGGACAATATGGTCATGTTTGGGTTAAATTTGAACCAAATCCCGAAAAAGGCTATGAATTTGTCGATGCCATTGTTGGTGGTGTTGTTCCTCGTGAATACATTCCAGTTACTGATAAAGGATTACAAGAAGCTATGGCTGGTGGTATGATTGCTGGTTATCCAGTTGTTGATGTTAAAGCAACCTTATTTGATGGTTCTTACCATGATGTCGACTCATCAGAAATGGCTTTCAAAATTGCTGCTTCTCTAGCTTTAAAAGAAGCTGCTAAAAAATGTAAACCAGTATTACTTGAACCAATTATGAAGGTTGAAGTAGTAGTTCCTGAGGAATATATGGGTAATGTTATGGGCGATTTAACTAGTAGACGTGGTAAACCTTTAGGTAATGAATCAAGAGGTAATGCCTTATCTATTAATGCAATGGTTCCTTTAGCAGAAATGTTTGGTTATGCTACAACTCTTCGTTCTAATTCTCAAGGTCGTGGTACATTTACAATGACACTTGACCATTATGAAGAAGTACCAAGAAATATTGCTGATGAAATTATTAAGAAAAATAGTGCAAATTAATTTTTCTAGTAAAATAATCAGATAAAACTCGAATAATACTTGAAAAAAATTCAAGCATTAGATAAAATATAATAGTAAGAAATGAAAGGAGAAAATATTATATGGCAAGAGAAAAATTTGATCGTTCTAAAGAACACGTTAATATAGGTACTATTGGCCACGTTGACCATGGTAAAACTACATTAACTGCGGCGATCACAAAATATTTTGGAAAAGAATTTGTCTCATATGAAAATATCGACAAAGCTCCAGAGGAAAGGGAAAGAGGTATTACAATTAATACTGCTCACGTTGAGTATGAAACGGAAAAACGTCACTATGCTCACGTAGATTGTCCAGGACATGCCGATTATGTTAAAAACATGATTACTGGTGCTGCTCAAATGGATGGTGCTATTCTTGTAGTATCTGCTGCTGATGGCCCAATGCCTCAAACTAGAGAACACATTTTACTATCTCGTCAAGTTGGTGTTCCTAAAATTGTTGTTTACATGAATAAATGTGACCAAGTTGACGACCCAGAATTACTTGACTTAGTAGAAATGGAAATTAGAGAATTACTTGGCGAATATGGCTTCGATTCTGAATGTCCTATTATTCGTGGTAGTGCTCTTAAAGCTCTTGAAGGTGATGAAGCTGCTGCTCAAAGTATTCGTGATTTAATGGCTGCTGTTGATAGTTATATTGACGCACCAGTAAGAGATACTGAAAAACCATTCTTAATGAGTATTGAAGACGTATTTACTATTTCAGGACGTGGTACTGTTGTTACAGGACGTGTTGAACGTGGTAAGTTAAGTCTTAATGACGAAGTTGAGATTGTTGGTTTAAAACCTACACAAAAATCAGTTGTTACTGGTATTGAAATGTTCCGTAAATCACTTGATTATGCTCAAGCTGGAGATAATGCTGGTGTACTTCTACGTGGTATCGCTCGTGAAGACGTTGAACGTGGACAAGTACTTGCTAAACCAGGAAGTGTTACTCCTCATACTAAGTTTAAAGCTAGTGTTTACGTTCTATCTAAAGAAGAAGGCGGACGTCATACTCCATTCTTCTCAAATTATCGTCCACAATTCTATTTCCGTACTACCGATGTAACTGGTGTTATCGAGTTACCTGCTGGTGTTGAAATGGTTATGCCTGGTGATAATGTTGATATGACAGTTGAACTAATTGCACCTGTAGCTCTTGAAAACGGTACTCAATTCTCAATTCGTGAGGGTGGACATACTGTTGGTGCTGGTGTAGTATCAGAAATAATTAAATAATTTAAAAAAGTAGCAAGTCGCTACTTTTTTTATGTCTTAATTTAAGAAATAAATCCCTATGGTTAAATAGGTTGCAAAGATTAACCAAACTAAATAAGGAATATTTAGATAGAATGACCATTTATGATTATTATCATAAAATAATTTAAGTAAATAAATAACTAAAAGTAATAAGATAATAGTCCATAAGCAAGTAAATAAACGCCATTTGAAGACAAAGAAGAAAATACTCCAAAGTAAGTTTACAATTAACCCACCATAATACACTTTATTAATTTGTTCATTATTATCTTTTTCCCGGTAAAGAAAATAAGAGACCCCTAATAAGATAAAGATAATTGACCAAATTATGGGAAATAAGTAAGATGGAGGAGCTAAAGGTGGTTTTTTTAATACGCCATAATCAATGAAAGAAGAAGTGAGCAAACCAATTAAAGAACCACTTAAAATAGGCAAGAAAAGATAAAAACACTTTTTAACATAATTCAAATATAATCACCTAATAAAGGATATGTTAGATAAGGTGTTTATAGTACTTCCAAGCTAAGTTTTTTAAAACTAGGGCATCTATTTCTTCTTCACTAATGATGTTATTGTTATAAGCTTCTTTGATATTATTAAAACTTTTTTGATAGTCACTTGTAATTAAGAAGTTATTATGAGCTTTAATCGCGGTTACTTCAATATCTTTAATATTATTTAAAGCTCCCATACTTATATCATCCGTAATAATTACTCCTTTAAAATTTAATTCATTTAAAAGTAATTCATGTACTTTTAAAGATATGCTCGCGGGATTTTCTTTATCGATGGCTTCCACGATATTATGACTAACCATGACAGCTTCTGCCCCTGCTTTAATTCCTTCAATAAAAGGGGGTATATCGTATTTCATTATTTCTTCATAACTTTTCTTATCGATGGAAGATGATATATGAGTATCGATGTTATTGCCATAACCAGGGAAGTGTTTTAAAGTATAAGAAACATTTCCTTTTTTACTTGCTTCAATAACGGTTTTAGCATAAATACTTGTATGTTCTGTATCCATGCCTAGACTTCTTTTATACATATAATCATTAACATTGGTAGATACATCCACTACGGGAGCAAAGTTTAAATTTAAACCAAGAGCCTCTAAAACACTACTTTTGAAAATAACATCATCATATATTTTTTGAAATCCTCCATCTTGATATAAATCTTGAGGTGATAAAAAAGGTGTATCAACTAAATTTTTATTGCTACTAATTCTAGATACTGTTCCTCCTTCTTCATCTATTGCTGTAATTAAAGGAATATTAGAAACATTTTGTAAATCACTAATCATTTTTATAACTTCTTCTTTGGTTTTATTTTTAAAATCACTACCAAAGAAAACATAACCCCCAAATTGATATTCTTTTTGAATCTCTAAATCATTACTACTGGGATGTCTTACTAATAATAATTGACTAATTTTATTATCGATAGTTAAGGTATTTAATAAACTTTCAGCTTGTTCATAGTAGTTACTAAATATATCTTCCGTCTTATCTTGTTCTTTATTATCATCTAACTTTTGTTTAAGAGAAGATTTGTTAAATGAAAAATACAATCCAATTAAAAGAATAACTAATATTATAATAATCATTTTCTTCACCATATCACCTTAGCATTATTTTATCAAAAATTAAAAAAATTATCATTATTATTTAATAGAATAATGTTTTTGCTTCATAATAATGATAGGTGAAATGATGAAAAATACGATTTTTAAAATAATTTTATCTTTTTCTATTATCGTTGGCATCATTTGTTTATTTAACATTGGTAAATGGATATATGAAAATAAAAAAAATAAAGATATCTATAATGATATTATGAATTCCACCATTATAACGGAAGAAGATGGGACTATAACAAATGAGCAAGATGACCAAGTATTTAATGAAGCCGGTAAATATGAATTAGTAAATCCTCCTGAAGATGTGAATGATAGTTATTATAATTATGTTCAAGAGCCATTTATTAATGTCGCCTTTGATGAATTAAAGAAAAAAAATGATGAAGTTGTTGGCTATATAGATGTGTTAGGTACCAAAATTCAATATCCTATTTTACAAACAACCGATAATAAATTTTATTTAAATCATTCTTATGATAAAAGTTATAATAGTGTAGGTTGGGTATTTATGGATTATCGGAATGATGCTTATACCTTTGGTAAGAACACGATTATCTATGGTCATAGTAGAAAAGATGGTACCATGTTTTCCAGTTTAAAAAATTTACTTAATAAGGGTTATTATAATGATAAAAGTAAACATTTAATTAAAATGTCTAATGAAAAAGAAAATACTATTTGGCAAGTTTTTAGTGTTTATAAAATAAAAGAAGAAAGTTATTATATAACCACCGTCTTTAAAAAAGATTCTTTATTTACTAATTTTATTGATACCATTAAAAATAGAAGCATTTATGATTTTAATACTTATGTGGGTAATGATGATAATATATTAACTTTATCTACTTGTTATGATAATAAGGGAACTAGAATTGTTGTTCATGCTCGCCTTATTAAAAGGCAAGTAAAATAAAATATTTATAAAATGAAATAAAAAATCTTTTGTTACCTCTTTATTTATTGTATAATAATACTGAAAGGTGGTTATCATGAAAAATAAGGTTTCGTTAACAGGAGGTTTGATTTTTTTAGTAGTAGGTATTATTTTATTTACTAATCCGGATGTATTTGTTAAAACTATTTCTTATGTTGTTGGGGGTGTTTTAATTTTAATTGGTCTTTATAAAGTAGCAAATTATTATATTAAAGATAAAAATTTAAAAGTAGTTAATCGTAATGAAATGGCTTTTGGTGTTACTTCTATTATTTTAGGTATTCTATTTATTTTTTTAGCGGGTACTCTTGAATTAATACTAAGATTTGTTATAGGTATTTATATTTTATTAATTGGTATTAGTAAAATATTTGCCACATTTTATACAACTGACCGAGGCAGTAAATTCTATGCTTTAATTGTTGTTGGTTTAGCTTTTATCGTATGTGGCATTTATACAATCGTTAACTCTAATTTACCCCTTAAAATATTGGGCTTATTTATGGTCATTTATGGTTTAATTGATATTATTAGCTACTTTATTTATAAAGATGATAGTAATGAAGTAAAAATAAGTGATGATGATGAAATAGAAACTAAATTAGAAGTTAAAGAAAAAGAAAAACCAGAAGAAGTGGAAGAAGTAGAATTTATCGAAAAAAAAGAAACAAAAAAGAAAGGAAAGAAAAAAAATAGCTAAGTCTATTTTTTTAATTGACTATGTTGAAAAAAATATTAATTAAAGAAGTCTATTTACCCATTATTTATGTTTTAATTGCCCTGATTATTTATGGTTTGTTATGCAAAATTATCAATAAAGTATTAGTTATGAATAAAAGAACGAAGATAAAAAAAGAAGTGCAAATTAAAAGAGAACAAACAATTATTAATTTATTTAAAAGTATTCTTAAATATATTATTGCCATTATAACTATTTTAGCTATTCTTAATGTTTATGGGGTTAAAACAACAAGTATTATTGCTTCCTTAGGTATCGCGGGTGCTATTATTGGCTTAGCTTTTCAAGATACCTTAAAAAATTTATTATCGGGGATAGCCATTATCTTTGATAATCATTATATGCAAGGTGATGTTGTTACCATTAATGGATTTCGGGGAGAAGTAATTGATTTAGGCTTACAAACTACGAAGATAAAATCATATACAGGGGAAGTAATGATTATTAATAATAGTATGATAACAAGTGTTATTAATCATAGTATGTATGATACAGTTCTTTATTTAGAAATTCCGGTAAGTAAAAGTGTTGCCATTGATACTTGGGAAAAAATTCTAAACAATGTTAATAAAGAAATGCTAAAATTAAAAGATGTTAAAGATATTAAATTATTAGGCATTGAAAAATTAAATGCCAACAATTATATTTATAAAGTGGAAATTGATTGTAAACCAGAAAGCCATTTTCAAATTAGTCGTGATTTCTTGGGCTATTTAAAAAAAGAATATGACAAAAAGGATATAAAAGTTCCGGGAGAGTATTTGGAAATAGTTAATAAGTAGGTGTTAAAAAAACATCTATTTTTTTTCGTTAATATCTGTTATAATAGTAGGCATTCGCGGTGATATAATGATGGAAATTGAAAAGATTGAAGAGATTGAAAATATTAGTGATGAAGAAGTACTAAACTATTTTACTAATGATTCTTTAAGAATGTATATTAATAGTATTTCGGCATATCCATTATTAAGTGCTGAGGAGCAAAGAGAAGCTTGGGCAAAAGGAGACAGAACTACTTTAATAAATAGTAATCTCCGCTTAGTTGTTAAAGTTGCCTATTATTATGCTCGAAGTTTAAAACATTTAAATATCTTAGATATTATTCAAGAAGGTAATATTGGTTTAATGCGCGCGGTTGAAACATATAATCCCGAGAAAGGGGCTTTTTCGACTTATGCTGTTCCGTGGATTAGACAAGCAATTACTCGGGCGAAATATGGGCAAGATAAAACCATTAGGGTACCTATTCATGTGAATTTATTAATAGGGAAATATAAACGTTTAATGCAAGATGCAAGTCAAAGAGGTATCAATTTAACTGAAGAAGAAATAATGGCATCTTTAAAAATAACGCCAGCTCAATATACATCTTTAATGTATGCCCTGGGGCAAAGAACAATAAGTATTAATCTACCTATTAACGATGATAATGATTCAGAATTATCAGATGTCATCCCTGATGAAAATAGTTCTAATTATGAGAATATTCTTGATACTATTGTTAGCGATGATTTAAAAAAAGTATTAAAAAGCATCTTAACCCCTTTAGAATACTATGTCTTATATGAACGGTGGTTAGGTGATGAAGAAAAAACTTTGGAAGAAGTAGGAAAAGTTTTTCATATAACTAGAGAAAGAGTTAGACAAATTGAGAAAAAAGCCTTAACCATAGCTAAAAAATATATTAAAGAAGATAGTTCTGTTTACTTGGCTGCTTATCAAAGGCTAAAAGAAAAAGGCTTTATAGAAAAATATAAAACTACACCAATCTCCCCATATGATATAGTTAAATATATTTATTTAGAAAATGATTTACTTCCTTTAGAAAAAGAAATGTACAAATTAATTTTTTTAAGTGGCTATGCATATAGCATGGATGATGTAGCCTTTCATTTAAACATTACTGTAAAGGAAGCCAAAGATATATGTGTTAGTCTAACCCAAAAAATTAATGCTAAGTTTCAAGATGTTGCTCCTTACAATGATTTTAAAGATAGTTTGCTAAAGACATGGAAAACAGCCATCTTTGCTAATTATTTTATGAGTCAACATTTAGCGCAAGAAAATCCGATAAACTATAATGATTTAGATGAAAAATATGCTAATTTATCTTTAGAAGAAGTATTACAATATTTTGAAGATGTTAATTATACCCTTCAAGAAAATGAATTAGCTTTATTGCAAAAGTTCTTTTCCACGCCAAAAGAGCAAATTTTACCGGGGAAAGAAATTGAAAAAGATATTAATACAACTATTTATTATGCTGATTATAACTATTTGCCTCCTAAAGTATATCAAACTTTTTTAGCTAATCGAAAAGAGTTTAATGAAGAACAACAACTATATTTAGAAGCTTACGTTTTTAATGTTATTCCTAAAGATGTCTTTAACCAAGCTTATCCTAATTCTATGGTAAGTAAAATTAGAAAATATTTAATAAATAAATTAGAAAAATTATATTATCATATTGATTATAGATTTGTATCTACTAAAGAAAAATGGCTAGAAATTAAAACGAATTTTAGGGATAAATTTAGTGAACAAAATATTCAAATGTTAGATTTATATTTTGGGGTTAATGGCCCTGAACATACAAGAAGGGAAATTGCCGAGATTTTTAATATATCTGAAGATGAAGTTCGGCGGATTATTTATCAATTAATTTATAAATGTAAAAAGATTTACTGTGGAATAGGTTATAAAAGTGAACTTAATAAACAACTTTATTTGTCTTATATAAAGGAGGGTAAAGTTCCTTTAGAAGCGAAGAATTATTATATCTTAATGCATTATTTAGATGATAATATGTCTGTTAGTGATATTGCCAAGCTTTATCATTCTACGGAAGTTTGTGTTAATAACCTTATTGATAAAACTATCTTTGACATAGATTGTTATCGCTTTGGTATTGAACTTTCCCAATTTAAAGAAGTTATTTCTCCCACCCTTTTAAGTGAAGTTTTATCTGATATTCATGTGCCAATTAAAAAAAGAGAGAAAGATATTTTATGTCATTTATTTTCCCTTTTTGGTTATCCTTATATGAGTATAGATGATTTAGCTACATATTATGATGTAACAGCCAATAATATACGGCAAAGTTATTACGAAGCTATCATCAATATTCAAAAATATTTAAGAGGAGAAATTGCTGGTTATTTAAATTATGCTCGGGATATTGAACCATACTTAAGATATTTTTGTCCACCGGACCGAGCTAAATTAATCGATTATTATCAAAATGACATGAGTATTTCGGACCTGGCTAAAAAATACAATATGAATCGGGAATGTATTGATAATATTTTAATAAGAAGTCATTTAAAACTAAGAGGTTTGAAAGAAAATCCTGGGTTTCATTTTGATTATGATTATTATGCTCATAATTTTACTAATGGTGACATTCCATATTATGGGGATAAAGTCCTTGCCAAAAAAATATTTGATTTATATTATGGCATGGATGGTAGGGAAAAGCTTTCATCAAGTAAAATTATCCAAGAATTAGGCTTAAATTGTCCACAGAGATTTGTAGAAAATATTATTACCGATGTAAAGATTGCTTTTGGTAGATATAGTGAGGGAATTGTTTATAAAAGACAATATACTCCGGCGGATGTTTATGACTATTTTATTAATAATATTGAATATATGGAACAAACAGAGAGAGATATTTATAGTAATTTTCTTAATAATGGTAATAAAGATGGGAAGTTACCAACTACTATTTTAAATGATTTAATTATAGCTTCGGACCCACAGGCTTTTGTTTGGGAAAGAACCAGTAAAAAAGAAGCCATGAAATTATTAGAACGTTATGGTAAATATTTAAAAAGCAAGACTGTGAAAAGTTTAGAAGCTATGTATGATATTCATAAAGAAGATTTAATGACGGAAGAGGAAGTAAAACAAGTTTATAATTTATTATATAATTTAGATTTAGAAATGAAGAAAAGAGATATTTATAGCCGAGTTCCCACAAATATAAAAAGAGGTATATTTTTTTAAGAAAAAGCGTTATAATAAAAGATATTTTTTGGGGGTGAATTAATGGAGGAAGATTTAACTTATTTAATGTCTGATAGTGTTAAGGCTTATTTACAAGAAATTAAGGCTTACCCTATATTAAGCATTGAAGAACAAAAGCAATTAGCGCGGGAAAAGAAATATGATTTATTAATCCAATCTAATTTGCGGTTAGTGGTAAATATTGCCAAAAAATATTATTCTCGATGTTCGGTAATTAATTTTTTTGACTTAATTCAAGAGGGAAATTTAGGTTTAATAACGGCGACAAGAGAGTATGATCCAGAAAAGGGGGCTTTTTCTACTTACGCATTTTTTCGGATAAAACAAAGAATTTTACATTATTTAGCTAAATATGATTCCGAATTTAGTCAAACACCAGAAATATTTTGGTTAAAAAATAAATATCAGCAATATCTTCAAGATAGAGCCAATCAACACTTAGGAAAACCTAGTCAAGAAGAAGTTTGCCAAGCTTTAAATATCACGGAAGAATCTTATTATGGTTTAATGAATATTATGCATAATATAACTCTTGATATCGATAATTCTACTTCTAATGGTAAACCTTTATATGAAGTAATTGAAGATAAAAGTAATATAAGTGAAGATAGTCTTTTAAATAATATATATAATGCTGAGTTAATCCAAGTTTTAAGATATGTCTTATCGCCTATAGAATACTTTATTATTTATAACCGTATTTTAAGAAATAATCCTTTAACATTAACCGCGATGGGTTCTTATTTTAATGTTAGTCATGAGTCAGTTCGTAAAAGACAAGCAAATGCATTAAATAAAATTAAAGAATATTTAGACTTTAGCAGTGATAAGTATAAAGTGGCTTTAAAGAAAATAAAGCAAGAAAAATTTCAGGGAACATTTAAAGATGAACCAGTGGAACCTATTGATATAATTAAATATTTATATGTTGCGCATAATTTAAATGAATTAGAAAAGAACATGTTACAGTTAAGCTTATTTGGTCAATATAATTTTACTTTAGTAGATTATGCTAAATTATTACATATAACGAAAGATGAAGTAAGAGAATGTCAGGAAAGTTTAAATAAAAAATTAGAAGAAGCCTTAGCTAATTATGATAAGTTTACTCTTTTTAAAACCGATTTATTACAAAGATATGGAATGAATATATATAACTTTATTGGGGCTAAAGTAAATACAGTTGAATCTATAACTAGGATTGATGATAATATGCCTGATGTAAATGCGATTAAAAATGTGGCAATGTCTTATTATAAAGCTAGTGATGGAACGGAAGATAAAGAAAAAAGAAGAGAATTTAATTTATTTTTAAAAAGTATTCTTTCACCCTTAGATTATTATATTATTTATAATTGTGTATTTAAAGATGAACCTGATGATTTAAGTCAAGTTGCTAACTATTTAAATTCTTATGAAGATAGTATTTATCGACATCGTTCTAAAATAATGGCTAAATTAAGAGAATATTTAAAAAATAATCAAAGACTTTTAAAAGAAAAAATAGCTGAATTAAAGAATAACTATGGAGTTAAATTTGCAGGCCTAGATGACCAACCCCTAGATAAAGTAGCTATCTTACAATTTTTATTTGTTAAATATCAATTAACTGAACAAGAAAGAACTATTTATGCTTTAAAATTATTTAGTATGAACAAGTATTCTATTTATGAGTATGCCGAAATACTTCAATTACCGTTAGAAGAAGTAGAGAAGATTTATGCTTCTTTACAAAGTAAAATAATGGGAAGTTTCGTTAGTGAAAAAATATTTGCTCGTTTTGCTAGGATGACCGAAGACCGTTATAAAATGTTATTATATCGTTTTGCCATTATGGAAGAACCAATTTTAAAGTATAATTTTAGAGAATTTGAACAATATACTCTGGATGAATTAATAAGTTATTTTCATTCTATTAATTATAATTTATCTTTAGAAGAGGAAGGTTTATTAGAAAAATATTTACATGGTGAACCTTTAAATGAAGATACGCAAGATTTACTGCTTATGTTACAGTTAAAAAAGAGGGACAGAAAATGAGTGAGTTAGAAAAGTATAAACAAGAAATTAGTAGTTATAGAAAATTATCTGAAATAGAAGAAAGACAATATATAGAAAATCATGATTATGAAGAATTAATTCATGGTAATTTAGGCCTTGTTTTTTATCTAGCTACGCATTTTAATAAAAATTTAAAAGAACCAGAAATATTAGAATTAATAAGTGAGGGTAATATGGCTTTAGTCGAAGCTATTTACCATTATAACTTAGATAAAGGCAACTTTCATAATTATCTTAATGTATGTATTGTTAATAAAATGAGAGAATATTTAAGTTGTAGGAATAATTTTATTAAATTACCTAGATATCTTGTTTTAGCTAAGAAAAAATTCTTGCAAATTATTGAATATTGTCAAGTTCATGAACAAAGCTTACCTTCAGATGAAGAGTTATGCCAAATATTAAATATTTCTTTAAATAATTTAAATTATTTAAGAAGATATATGAATATTGCATTAGTGCCTTTAGAAGAAAGTTTTTCGGTACCTAGTAAAGATAACTATTTAGATAAATTAAGTAGTAATGATTTGTTACTAGTTTTAAGAATTTATTTAACTCCTTTTCATTATTATTGTTTTTATGAACATGTTATTAGTGATGAACATTGTACACTAGAAATGATCGCCACAAGAATTCATTGTACTAAAGCTAATATAGGAAATCATTATGGAAGAACTTGTGAAAAAATTAGAATGTTATTAGATGCAGATAATGACTTATTTAGTAATATTTATGAAAAGGTCAGAAAAAAAGAAAAAGGGAGACTTAATTATTTAAAAAGAACGCCTATATATCCCGAAGATATTTGTAAATATATATATTTGCTTCCTTATTTAGATTATAATGAATCCCAATTATTAGGTTTAGAACTTTTAGGGGAGTATTATTACAGTGATATGGATTATGCGGTTATTCTTGGTGTTTGTTTAGAAGATATACCTTTAATTAAACTAAGTTTAGGGGAAAAAATGAAATATTATTTAGCCGATAAGGGCAAGTTTAACCAATTTAAAAATGCTTTATTAGATAGGGAACAAGGAAAAATATATAAAACTTATGGCATTAGAAATGATGTAGTAATTAGTTATGCATATTTAAAAAATACTTATTTAAGCTTATCTTTGGCGGAATTAGTAGAGCTATTTTTAGAAAATTTAATACCTTTAAATAAAATGCAGTATAAAATAATCAGTAAATTTTATCATAAAGTAAGGGAAGACCAAAGGCTCGAACTAGATTTAGAAGCTAAAGGATACGGTTTATTATTTCATTTAGATGAGAATATAAAAAGAAGAATGATGGAAAATGCCAAAAAAAGATTGTAAAATTATTAATTTCTTTATATAATAAATAACTATGAAAGGATAATAGATATGGATTTAGAAAAAATAGTTAATGAACTTAATGAGCCAGTATTGTTTACTACATGGAGAAAATACTATTTAATCTTTGTTAAAAATATTATGGGTAAGCATTCCTTTGATGATAACTTAGTTGCTAATGCTTTATTAACAGCCACGGTTAGATGCTTTGATGAAAAAGAAGAAGAAACTTACAATAATAACTTAGAACATATTCGTGAATATTGTGAAATAGCCTCTAGCAATCGTGATAATGGTATTGAATTAACTCCCCAAGAAATATTACTATGGGCTGTGCAAAGTTCAATTAATAAAAGAAGTCTTAATTAAGAATAGTTAAGATTTTTTTGTAATAAAGTATAAATCATCTATATCTGGTTAAAATATTATTGTAGAGGTTTACTCTACGAAAAAAAAGGCCTCATGGGAGGTCTTTTATTAGTTTAAAGTGCTTGCATATTTTTCAAAATATATTAAAATATAAATGAACTGGAAGTGTTAAAGATGGATAAGATTATTATTAGAGGGGCAAGGGAAAATAACTTAAAAAATGTGGATTTAGAATTGCCGAAAAATAAATTAATTGTCATGACGGGTGTATCTGGTTCAGGGAAGAGTAGTCTTGCCTTTGATACTATTTATGCTGAGGGTGAAAGAAGATATGTAGAAAGCTTATCAGCTTATGCCAGACAATTTATTGGGGGAGGCGAAAAACCGGATGTTGATTCCATTGAAGGTTTATCTCCTAGTATATCCATCGACCAAAAGACCACCAATAAAAATCCTCGTTCAACTGTGGGGACAATTACTGAATTATATGATTTTTTACGCCTTTTATATGCTAGAATTGGTATTCCCTATTGCCCTATCCATCATATACCTATCAAGAGCCAAAGTATTGAAGAGATGACGAATAAAGTCTTAAATTTAACTCCTGACGTAAAAATTGAGATTTTTGCTCCCATCGTAAGAGGGGAAAAAGGCACGCATAAAGATTTGATTGAGGACTTAAAGAGCAAAGGATTTACGAAAATCAAAGTTAATGGAGTTATGTACAATGTCTTTGATGAAATAAAATTAGAAAAGAATGTTAAAGATGATATTTATGTTTTAATTGATAAATTGCCTGTTTCTAGTGATGAAAGAAGTCGAATTTTTGAAGCTATTGAAACTAGTTGTAAGATGGCTAATGGTCTAGTTATCATTCGTATTAATGATGAAGAAGATTTATTAATGAGTGAAAATTATGCTTGCCCGCATTGTAATTTTTCCTTAAGTAGTTTAGAACCAAGAATGTTTTCTTTTAACTCTCCTTATGGAGCTTGTGAGGAATGTAAAGGTTTAGGTACAAAGCTTTCGATTAGTGAAGATTTATTAATTCCGGATAAAAGTAAAAGCATTAATAAAGGGGCCATCGTAGCTATTAACTTAGATAATAATATGTATATGAGCAGTTTAAAAACTGTGGCTGAACATTATCATATTGACTTGGATGTTCCGGTTAAAGATATGAAAAAAAGTGACTTAGATATCATTTTATATGGGACAAAAGATATCATGGACTTTCATTATATTGCTAAGAATGGTAGTACGAGAGATACAAAATCCCGTTATGAGGGAATAGCAAATAATTTAGAAAGAAGATATATGGAAACTACCAGCTCTTGGATAAGAGAATGGATTGAAGGTTTCATGGTTGAATCTACTTGCCCTAATTGTCATGGAACAAGACTAAAAGAGGAAATTTTAGCGGTTAAAATAAATCAAAAGAATATTTATGAGTTATGTGAAATGGCCATCGATGAATTAGCCGATTTTTTAAGAAACTTAAAATTGACTAATGAAGAACAAGAAATAAGTCGTCTTTTAATTAAAGAAATATTAGCAAGATTAGATTTTTTAATGAATGTGGGTTTAAATTATTTAACGCTTTCGCGAAATGCTGCGACTTTATCGGGGGGAGAAGCGCAAAGAATAAGACTGGCTACCCAAATAGGTAGTAAGCTTTCCGGCGTTTTATATGTTTTAGATGAACCTTCCATTGGTCTACATCAAAGAGATAATGAAAAATTAATTAATTCGTTAAAGGAAATGCGGGATTTAGGTAATACTTTAATTGTCGTTGAACATGATACAGATACAATGCTGGCCGCAGATTACTTAGTTGATGTAGGTCCTGGGGCTGGAGAAGAGGGCGGTTATATTGTGGCGGCTGGAACCCCACAAGAAGTTATGCAAAATGAGAAGAGTATTACAGGAAGATACTTAAGTGGCAAAGAAAAAATTGCCATACCAAAGAAAACAAGAAAAGGAAATGGCTTATTTTTAGAAGTTAAAGGGGCGAGTGAAAATAATTTAAAAAATATTAATGTTAAATTTCCTTTAAATAAATTTATTGTCGTAACCGGTGTTTCTGGTTCTGGTAAATCCACTTTAGTTAATGAAATATTATATAAAACATTACATAAAGAAATCTATAAAGCTAAGGATATTCCTGGTAAATGTAAAAGTGTTAAAGGGATGGAAAATGTCGATAAAGTCGTTAATATTAGCCAAGATGCAATTGGAAGAACGCCAAGGAGTAACCCGGCAACTTATGTGGGAGTTTTCGATGATATTAGAGATGTTTTTGCGAACATGAAAGAAGCTAAAATGCGGGGATATGATAAAAGTAGATTTTCCTTTAATGTTAAAGGAGGAAGATGTGAAGCTTGTTATGGTGATGGGGTAAAGAAAATTGAAATGCACTTTTTACCCGATGTTTATGTCCCTTGTGATGTTTGTGGAGGAACGCGTTTTAATAAAGAAACTTTAGATGTTAAATTTAAAGGCAAAAATATTGCCGAAATACTAGATATGCGGGTAAGTGAAGCGATTCCTTTCTTTGAAAATATTCCGAAAGTTAGAGATAAATTACAAGTCATGTATGATGTGGGCCTTTCTTATATTAAACTTGGACAAGGAGCGCCAACATTATCGGGAGGAGAAGCCGGAAGAGTAAAGCTAGCTAAAGAATTACAAAAGAAAGCAACAGGTAAATCTGTCTTTATTTTGGATGAACCGACAACAGGATTACATTCTGCTGACATTAAAAAATTATTGGAGGTTTTAAATCGCATTGTTGATAATGGCGATACGGTAATTGTTATTGAACATAATTTAGATGTTATTAAGCAAGCTGATTATGTTATTGATTTAGGTCCCGAAGGTGGAAGATTTGGGGGCGAGGTTATTGCTACAGGTACGCCAAGAGAAGTAAGCAATATCCAAGGCTCATTTACGGGTGAATTTTTAAAAAAAATATTTGACCAAGAGAAATAATGTATTATAATATAGTTTACAGGGAGGTTTATAATGAATACAATAAAATTACAATATTGTAATGAAAGATTAAATAATATTGGAAGTAAAATAGTAGAAACGGAAGAAAATACTGAAAATTTAATTCAAGGAAAAAACGAAGAAATTGAGCGCTTAAAAAGGGAAATAAAAGAATTAGAAAATGCCAAAAATAGAGAGATTTCGCGTTTAAACGAACAAGAAGATGAAGCTTTAAAAGCTTATAAGGAAGAACTTGCCAAAATTGATGTTTTTGGGACTTTTAATATTTATCATATGGTTCCTATTTTAATTGATTTAATGAAAGTAATAGGGCATAGGGAAGCTGCATTGCGAGTTGTTAGTGGTGATGCCATAGTAGAGATTAATGCAAATTTAAAAGAGTATACTCTAGATTTAATGGTTTTAGAATGTCCACTTAATGAGTATGTACTTGCTAAAAGCCCCGCCCCAACCCAAGAAGATGACCTTAGCTCTCATTTTGGGGTTAACCATCAACTTGCTACCTACGATTGTAATGAAGGCACTTTTGTTTATTGTGAATTAAGTTGTTTATATTCTATGGAGCGAATCCCTTCTTATTTAAAAGAATTTATTAGTTATGCATCTAATTATCGTTTAGAACATGATTTAAAAGAAATAAGTGGGGAAGAGTTAAAAGAATTGGAAGAAAAATTCCTAGAAGAAAATAAAGAAAAATATAATGGACAAGCAAGAAAAAAAGCTGTTAAATAAGCTTTTTTTAGATTGAAATATTTACATTTAGGCTAATTAAATGCAAAAAAAATAGACGTGTTGGAAAGAGAGTTTAAAAATGATTTTTGAAAAATTACAAGCTTTAAAAAGTAAATTAACTGATATTCAAAATAGGATAACAAAAGTTAGAGAAAGTAGTGAAGTATTAATTTCCTATAAAAGAGAAAAAATTCAAAAGCTACAAGAACAAATTGAGAGCATTATAATAAAAAGAAATGATGAGATTACATGGCTATGTAACGAAGAAAAAGAAGCTTTAGCTGATTGTCAAAGTGAACTTGAGGAAGCTTCTGTATATGGTACTTATGTTGTTGATAGCTTAATGCCCATCTTAGCGGATATATCTAAAAGAATAATAGCAAAAGATATAGACAATGGAATTTATGGCTATCGTGCTCCAGCTTGTACAGTTATTGATAGATATAATACTTCTTATTCGTTTGAGGTTTTAGTCTTAAGCTCTAATAGTTCATCTGAACCTTGGCTCATTGCTGAAAGTCCTAAACCAGATGAAATAGCATTGCTGCTTAATGGTGAGCCTTATGCTAAAAGAAGTCAATTTGCGAAAACTCATCAATTTGCCCAATATGATGCAAAAGAAGGTAGATTCAATTTTAGGGAGATTAGTGTTTACGCGATTAATAATACACCTCCATATATTAAAGATTTTATTTGTTATGCTTCTAATTATCGTTTAGAACATGATTTAAAAGAAATAAGCGAGGAAGAATTAAAAGAGCTGGAAGAAAAATTTCTAGAAGAAAATAAAGAAAAATATCAAGAACAAGTTCGCAATTTAAAAAAATAATAGGTAAAATTTTTACCTATTTTATAATGCTTTAAGAATTGTGGCTAAGAAATTATTTAAGAAGTGAATGCTTATATTAGTGGTTATGTTGTTAGTCTTTTTATAAGTATAAGCTAGAATAATACCCATCCCGATATAAGGAAGGCCAAATACTAGAGTATTTACAATGGTGGCTTCTTGCCCAATTGTATGCAATAGGCCAAAACATAAACCAGAGACAATAATAAATAAAGTATCATTTTTTATTAGTCTTCGGAAAGCTCCCCTAAAAACAACTTCTTCCACGATGGGGGCATATATTGATGCCGCCGGAAGTAAATACCATGTCGGTAATGTACTTAAACCAATTTCATTTTGACTGGTTTGAAATCCTTTCATCAATAAAGCAATAAGCAAAGAGAACCCAATATTAACAAGTAATAATAAACCATAATTTCTTAAAATATAAGGAGCATATACTTTAAATTTCTTTATTAATAATTTAAATCCTGAAATTAGTTCTTCTCTAAATAAAATTATAACTAATATTAATAAAAATATATCGGTAATAATATTAAATAATAAATTATTAGAATTAGTTTCTTTAATAAAAGAGAAGACAAGATTTCCTAAAAGAAAATGAATGAAAAAATAAATGATAATAACGCTTAGAGCTTTAATGGTTTCTTTAATGTTGGTTTGAGGTCTATCTAGAGTCGGCATACTTTCTTTTTCTTCTTTTGTTGGTTTAGGAATCCGACACCAAAAATAAACATTGACTAAAGGTATAGCAATCAAAAGAAGATTATTGCCAAAGAAAATTAATAAAATAAGATTCGCGGTTAATAAAAAATTTTTATATTTTACTTCTTTCTTTTTAATAATAATGAACATAATGCTTAAATAGAATAGGATGCCAATAAGCCCTAAGATATAGTAATAGGCAGGATTATTTAAAATACCTAAGACATTTTCATTAACTAAATTACCAGCGTATTCAATCTCTGTTTCTATTAAATGTTTAACATTAATTATATAAACATAAATTAAATCAAATATACCGATAAGGGAAGAGATAATATAATATTTTTTATTTTGCATAAAATGCCTTCTTTCTCTTAGTAATTATAACATCATTTTATTGCATTTAAAATATAATTGTGATAATCTTTCTTTTAGGAGGCCTTTGATGATTGAAGTAAAAAATGTTTTTAAAGAATTTACGAAAATAACAAAGAAGAAAAAAGAATCTTTACTTGCGGTTAATGATATAACTTTCACCGCGAAAGAAGGAGAAATCGTAGGAATTTTAGGCCCTAATGGCGCCGGAAAAACTACCCTTTTAAGAATAATCGCCGGGATTATGCAACCAACTAAAGGGGAAATAACTGTTGATGGTATGAATTATCAAAAAAATGATATTGCTATAAAAAAAGAGATTGCTTTTTTATCTGGTAATACCAAATTATATAAAGATATAACCGGTTATGAACTTTTAAAAATGTGTGGTGAATACTACGATATACCCAAAGATAATGTAGAAGATATTATTAAAGAAATTGTCCAAGAGTTTAATTTAGAAAATTTTATTAATCAAAAAATTGGTACGTTATCTACCGGACAAAATCAAAGAATAGCTATTGCTAGATGTACTTTGCATAGTCCGAAATATTATATTTTAGATGAAGCTACCAGTGGTCTTGATACAATTCTTAGTCAAATAGTATTAGATTTTATTAAAAAAGAAAGAAATAAAGGAAAATGTATTTTATATTCTACACATTATATGGAAGAAGCGGAGAATATTTGTGATCGGGTAGTTATTATTAATAAGGGAAAGATTGTGAAAATAGGTACACCTGAAGAAATCAAGAAATTAACCAAGACGACGAATTTAAGAGATGCTTTCTTTACTTTAATTGGAGGTAGCCATGAATAAAAATATTTTAATAACTTTAAAAAAAGAAATAAGGGCAATTTTAAGAGAAAAGAAATCTTTGATAATTATGTTATTAACTCCATTTATTATTCCTTTCTATTTTATTGCCTTCTCTTATATTTTTAATGGCATGATGAGTGAGGTGGATAATTCTTATACTGATACTAATCATTCTCTTAAATATGAGGTGGGAATTAATTATAACTTAAATGAAACCGAAGAACAAATTATAAATAATTTAAATCTTAATATGGTTAAGTATGAAACCGAAGAAGAGTTAAAGAAAGCTTATCAAGATGAGGAAATAGTCGCTTATATTGTTTATGAAGATAAAAATTATACGATTTATGTTAATGATATGGATGATGAAAGTACTATTGCCGGTAATTTAATTGAAAGTTATTTGAGTACATATAATGATTATTTAGCTAATTTATATTTAGAAAGTATTGATGCTGATAAAGACCGAGTTTATCATAATATAAATTATAAATATGTTTCTTTAGAGGGTTCTAATATGATGATGAATACTCTCATATCCATCGGCTTTACCTTTGCGGTAATGTCTATTTGCTTAACGGCGATATATACTACGACAGATACAATGGCTGGTGAAAAAGAAAGAGGAACCTTAGAAACTTTCTTAACTTTTCCAATTAAAAGCCATGAAATAATTACCGGTAAATATTTAGCTATTAGTACTTCCTGTATTATTACTTCCATGATTGATATATTTCTCATTGTCTTATCTTTATTAATATCTTATAAATCATTTAATGTTTATAAAAATGCAATTTTAAATGTTAATGGCTTATCTATTTTAATTGCCTTTATTATATTAGTATCATTCTCTTTATTTATAAGTGGTTTATGTATCGCTATATCGAGTAAAAGTAAGACTTATAAAGAAGCGCAAAGTAGTTTAACCCCGATTAGTTTAATAACCATTATTCCGATGTTTTTAACAACCGCGGGAGTGAAATTAAATTTAGGTATGTCTTTTATTCCAATAGTTAATCATACTTATTTATTACAAGATTTATTATTAGGTAAATATAATATCTTATATCTAATGATTACTTTTATAACGACAATAATCTATACTATTCTTATTATCTTAGTAATAAGTAGAATATACAAAAAAGAAGATACTTTATTTCAAAATTAAAATAAA
Organism: uncultured Bacilli bacterium; assembly: GCA_947626125.1. Lineage (GTDB taxonomy): Bacteria > Bacillota_I > Bacilli_A > RF39 > UBA660 > SIG200. Next base: position 11,173 of record CANQRA010000002.1, on the reverse strand, counting down.
AAGATAACTAGGTATTGTGAAAGTTATCTTTTTTGTTTTATAATAATAACTGAGGTGGTTAGATGAATCCTGTAGCTTTTACTGTATTTGGTATGGAAATTAAATGGTATTCCATTATGCTTTTAATAGGTATGATTATTGGCTTCTTTATTACTTTAAAAGAAGCTAAAAGATTTAATATATCGAAAGATTTTGTCATTAATTTATTTTTTTGGACCATTATTATTGGTTTAATTGGGGCAAGAATCTATTATTGTATTTTTAATTTTACTTATTATCGCGAGAATTTTACTTCCATTTTTAAAGTTTGGGAGGGAGGACTAGCCATTCATGGTGGTTTATTTGCCGGTTTAATAACTTTATATATTTATTGTAAGAAACATGATGTTGATCCTTTCCGAATGACCGACATTGTAGTTGTTCCCTTAATTCTTGCGCAAGCGATTGGCAGATGGGGTAACTTTTTTAACAGTGAAGCCCATGGAGCCGCGACTACTTTAGCTCATTTAAGAGAGTTAAAAATTCCTGAGTTTATTATTAATGGAATGAAAATCGGTAATGTTTATTATGAACCAACTTTCTTCTATGAGAGTATGTTTTGTTTAATTGGTTTTATCATTTTTCTTTTTATTAGAAGAATGCGTTATATCAAAAAAGGCCAAATGACTTGTTTATATATGATGTATTATTCTACGGGGAGATTTTTTATTGAAGCCATGCGAACCGATTCTTTGATGCTTGGAGGATTTAGAATGGCTCAACTAGTTTCCATTGTTTTATTTTTAACAGGTTTAGTGATATTTATTTTCTTAGCGCGGAAAGGAAAATATGAAGATTTATATAATGAAAATTAAAGAATAGAGAGGGTATTTATGTACGATTTAATAATAATAGGGATGGGTATTGGTGGTATCACGGCAGGTATTTATGCCAAAAGAGGTAATTTAAATGTACTCCTTATTGATAAGGGTAAACCCGGTGGTATGTTAAATAATATTGAAAAAATTAGTAATTATCCAGGTCTTATTAATATTAAAGGTAGTGATTTTGCCGACATCTTATTTAAGCAAGTGCAAGAATTAGAAATTCCTTATACCTTTGAAGAAGTAATAAATGTCTCAGTAGAAGATGATATAAAAAAAGTTATAACAAATAAGAATACTTATGAAGCCCATAATATTATTATAGCTACCGGGACTAAGCCTAAATATTTAGGACTTGATAATGAAAAAGATCTACTCGGAAGAGGTATCAGTACGGACGCCACGAATGATGGCAATAGTTATGTGGGTAGTGATGTGGCGGTCGTTGGAAGTGGCAATAGTGCTTTACAAGAATCATTGTATTTAGCTAAAATATGTCCTAAGGTCTTTATTTTAAATCGTAAAACCGGTTTTAAAGGTGATGATATATTAATTGATAAAGTTAAAAATACCCCAAATATTGAAATAATTTATGGTGTGAGTATAAGAGAATATAACGAAATAAATGGTCATATTGAAAGTATTACTCTTGATAATGGCAAAAGCCTTAATGTTAAAGGTGTCTTTATTTATATTGGCTATCGTCCAAATACCGACATGTTTAAAGATTTAAACATAACTAATCTTAATGGCCATATCATAGTGGATGAAAATTTTGAAACTTCAATTGAAGGAATTTATGCTATTGGCGATGTTATTAAAAAAGATATTTATCAATTAGTTACAGCTTCATCAGATGCCATTCATGCCGTGAGTAATATATCAAAAATTGTGAATTAATATTGTATATAAAAAACATATATGTTAAAATTATTAATAGGAGAACGCATTAAGCGTTACCTATGGTTTGCGCTAGCCTTTAGGGGTTAGCTTTTTATTATTAGCATTAGCAAGGCTAAGGGCTAGAATAAAAACAATAAATAATTGTATCGTTTCACGATATTTCTTATTCATTGGCACCCACCACCTTCCTATCCAAAACCCACCTGAGTTTCTTCAAAAAAAGTTTTAGGCAACAACTTAAATTCGTCCTCCTAGGCTTTATTAAAGCAGTTTTAATTATTTTTGTAAATAGTTTTTCCATAAAAAAAATAAAAAATTTGCAGTTTTTTGCCCAAACTTCTAGAGATTTGGGAAGCTCTTTTAGGCGATAATTTTAGCTATAAATTTTTTAAGAAAGATGATTGTATATAAAAAGTATATATGTTAAATTTATAAGTAGGAGAACGCATTAAGCGTTACCTATAGTGAGGTAGCTAGTAAATTGCTAGTTCAAAGGACTAGTTATTGTTATATTATTTTGTTCTTAACTACATATAATATTACGGCAAGCAATGGCTTGCTAATTATCGAAAATGTTCTCGCTCCCAGATGGTGCGAGTAATAAATTATCCCGAATGAAAATGTATAAGAAAATTCTGTCCTTTGATAGAGTTTTCTTTTTATTTATGCTTTCTACTATAATTCTAATTGAGATTTGCTCCTTTTATTAGTATAATAAGTTTGGTGGTATTATGTTAGTTAGTAATAATTGGCAAGATTATAAAATATTAAAAACTAGTAAAGGTATGAAGCTTGAAAGTTGGCAAAATATACTTTTATTAAGACCAGATCCTGTGGTTACTTGGGATTTAGGTGACTTTGATGATTATAAGATAAATGCTGTATATTATCGTAGTAAAGAAGGGGGAGGACATTGGGAAAACAAATTAAAAACCCCGGAATCCTGGATAATAAACTATGGCTCTTTAAAATTTTTAATTAAAGAAATGGGTTTTAAACATACGGGATTATTTCCTGAACAAGCAAATAACTGGGATTTTGAAATGGCTAAAATAAAAAAGATAAATAAAGAAATTAAAGTTTTAAATTTATTTGCTTATACGGGTGCATCAACCGTGGCATGTCTTTTTGCAGGGGCATCTGTTACTCATGTTGATTCATCTAAGGGAATGATTGAATGGGCAAAAGAGAATGTTAAATTAAATCATTTAGAAGATAGAAAGGTTCGTTATTTAGTTGATGATGTCTTTAAGTTTGTTAAAAGAGAAATAAGAAGAGGAAATAAATACGATGCCATTATTATGGACCCACCTAGTTATGGAAGAGGTGCTAATGGGGAAGTATGGAGTTTAGAAAATGATTTAGATGAATTAATTAAGTTATGTAAAGAATTATTAACTGATGATTTTCTTTTCTTAATTATTAATACTTATTCAACTAATTTACCAAGTGTATCTTTAGAAAATATTTTAAAAATTAATTTTCCTAAGGAAAATATTTTAGTTGATGATTTATGTTTACCCGTCGAAAATACTAACTTATATTTACCTTGTGGAATAACTGGGCGAGTTACTCATGAATAAGTTAAATATATTATATGAGGATAATCATATAATCGTGGTAGAGAAAAAGCCTAATGTATTATGTCAAAGTGATTATACCAAAGATTTAGATTTACTTACCCAAATAAAAAGTTATTTAAAAGAAAAATACCAAAAACCAGGGAATGTTTATTTAGGTTTAGTTCATCGTTTAGATAGACCGGTGGGTGGCATTATGGTTTTTGCTAAAACTAGTAAAGCGGCCAGTAGATTATCGAAAGCTATTAATGAACATCAAATGACTAAAGAATATTTATTAGTATGTCATGGTTCTTTAAAAGGCAAAGGTATTATGGAAGATTATATTTTAAAACAAGATGAAGTAAGTATTATTTCTAAAGAAGGCAAATATGCTAAGTTAGAATATGAGGTTTTACAAAATAAAGGTCATTTAAGTTTGGTTAAAGTTAATTTAATCACGGGTAGACATCATCAAATAAGATTACAATTTGCGACAAGAGGTTATCCTTTATATGGGGACCAATTATATGGTAGGCAAGATAAAAAACAAATTGCTTTATATGCTTATCATTTAAGTTTTACCCATCCTGTTACTAAAGAAATAATGGATTTTAAATTATTACCACATTCGGGAATATGGGAGGAATTTACTTATGAAGCATGAATTGTTGGTGCCAGTTGGGGACTATCTTTCTTTAATCGCGGCGATTAATAATGGGGCTGATGCTGTCTATTTAGGGGGTAAAAAATTTGGGGCTAGAGCCTTTGCGAGTAATTTTACTTTAGAAGAAATCGAAAAAGCCACTAAATTATGTCATTTATACGGAGTAAAAATTTATATTACAGTTAATACATTAGTTTATGAAGATGAAATAGATGAAGCCCTTGATTATATTAGAAGTTTACACAAAATGGGGGTTGATGCCCTCATTATGCAAGATATAGGTCTTATTAATTTAGTCCATGAAACATTTCCTAATTTAGTTATTCATGCTTCGACCCAAATGCATAATCATAGTGCTGAATCATTACCTTTTTTAGAAAAGTTAGGAGTTAAAAGGGTAGTCTTTGCCCGGGAATTATCTTTAGATTATATAAATGCTATTGATACTAAATTGGAAAAAGAAGTATTTATTCACGGCTCTTTATGCATCTCTTACAGTGGTCAATGTTTGTTTTCTTCCTTTATTTTAGGAAGAAGCGGTAATCGTGGGGAATGTGCAGGTATGTGTCGTCTTCCTTATACCTTATATAAAGATAAGGAAAGAATACCTACCGCGGGAGATTATTTATTGAGTCCCAAAGATTTATGCAGCATTGATGATTTTAAAGCTTTAATGGATAGTAATGTTACTTGTTTTAAAATTGAAGGAAGAATGAAAAGCCCTTTGTATGTGGGAATGGTTACCAAAATCTATAAGACTTTAATGAACCAATATGAAAATAAGGAAGAATTAAAAGTAAATGAAGAAGATTTATTTTTATTAAAAGCGATTTTTAATCGTGAATATACTAAAGGTTATTTATTTAATGATACTGATATTATGAATATTCAGGCTCCTAATCATCAAGGAGTAGCTGTTGGGATGGTAACGGATGTTACGAAAAAGAAAATTAAAATTAAGTTAAGTCATGATTTGCATCAATTTGATGGCATTAGATTTAAAAATAGTGATATTGGTTTAACCATTAATTTTATGTATGATAAAAATAATAACTTACTAAATAAAGGTAGGAAGGGGGATATAATTTATTTAGATAATTTTGTTAATTTAAAAAATAACGATGAAGTTTTATTAACGAACCCTTACCTAAAAGTTGAAGAAGAAATAACGAAAAAAATTCCAATTACAATGAGTTTAATTGCAAAAAATAATAAAGAATTACAAATAGAAGTCAGTGATAATTTATTTAGCATTAAAAATACTACTGATTATATTGTAAGTAAAAGTATTAATGCCCCGATTAAAAAAGAAAGAATTAAAGAAATTTTAGTTAAAGGGGGAAATACGCCTTTTATAGTTACGAATGTTAATTTATGTGTTGATGATGATATCTTTATTCCGGTAGGTATTTTAAAGCAAGAAAGAAGAAATATCTTAAATAGTTTAAAAGAATTAAGAGAAAATATTCATATTCCTTTTGAAGAAAAATCTTATACACCTAAAAATAATAATCAAGAAAAAGAAGAACAATTAAGCGTTTTAGTAAGAACAAAGGAACAATTACAAGCTTGTTTAGATAAAAATGTGGAAAACATTATAGTTATCAACAAAAATTTAATGCAAGATAATTTTATATGTCGCATACCGCGAGATAATATTAATCACAACTACTCTTATCATAAATTACTTGCTACTGACATGGGAAGTGTCATTAAATATCCACATTATATTGATTATTTCTTAAATGTTACTAATCATTATACTTTAGATTATCTAAGTACTTATGGAAGTAAGATAACTATTTCTCCAGAATGTAATATTAATAATATAAAAGATATTGTGGATAATACCCAAAATAAAGATAATATCGAAGTATATTTATATGGTAATGTAGAATTAATGATTATGAAATATTGCCCCATTAATTATTTAGTTAATAAAGATGGTCTTTGTCATGCTTGTCAAAATAGTAATTATTATTTAAAAGACAGAAATAATTCTTTATATAAGATCGAAACTAATCCTTTAGATCATAGTACAACTATTTTAAATCATGAGAAAACTAATTTATTAAATGCCCTAGATAAATTAAGAGGAATGGGTATTAAAAATTATCGTATAGAATTATTAGAAGAAAATTATGATGAAACAATTAAATTAATAGAAAGAGTTAAAAATAATGAATGAGAATATAATTGAAAATTTAGCTAAAAGCTTAAATATCACAGTTAAAAGTGTTAAGAGTACTTTAAATTTATTAGAAGAAGGTAATACTATTCCTTTTATTGCGCGTTACCGGAAAGAAGTAACGGGAGGACTTGATGAAGTCCAAATAAGAAGTATTGAAACCGAATATAGTTATGCCGTTAATTTACAAAAAAGAAAAGAAGAAGTTAAAAGATTAATTGAGGAAAAAGGACTACTTACTGATGAATTAATTAAGGCAATTGATAATGCTTCTAAACTAGTCGAAATTGAGGATATTTATCGGCCATTTAAAGAAAAGAAAAAGACCAAAGCTACGGAAGCAATAAAAAATGGTTTAGAACCTTTAGCCAAAATAATTATGAGTTTTAATGTTAAAGGAAGTATTAAGAATGTTGCAACGAAGTATTTAAATAATGAAATTAAAACTGTTGATGATGCCATAATGGGAGCTAAATATATCATTGCCGAATGGATTAGTGATAATGCTTACTACCGAAGTAAAATAAGATACTTAACTTATAATAATGGAATTCTTGTTAGTAAAAAGAAAAAGAATAGTGAAGATAATTTAAAGACTTATGAGATGTATTATGATTATCAAGAAAATATTAAATATATCAAATTATATCGTGTACTTGCCGTTAATCGTGGGGAAAGCGAAGATGTTCTTAATGTAAGTATTTCTCTTGATGAAAACCTTATATTAGATTTCTTAAAAAATAAAATTATTAAAAATAATACTAATAATGAGTTAGTCTTGATTGTGGAAGATGCCATTAAAGATAGTTATAAAAGATTAATTGCTCCTTCTATTGAAAGAGAAATAAGAAGTGAATTAAAAGAAAAAGCGGAAGATATAGCTATTAATAATTTTAGTGATAACTTAGAGAAACTATTAATGCAACCACCAATTAAAGAAAAAACTATCTTAGGTTTTGACCCAGCCTATCGAACGGGTTGTAAGTTAGCCGTCCTAGACCCCACCGGTAAACCTCTTAAAATAACCGTTATTTATCCTCATGAACCAAAATGCGAATATGAAAAAAGCAAAGATACTGTTTTAAAATTAATTGATGAATACAATATTGATGTAATTGCCATTGGTAATGGAACTGCGAGTAGAGAATCCGAATCCTTTATTGCTGATGTAATAAAAGAAGCGAAAAGAAATGTCGAATATATTATTGTAAGTGAAGCAGGAGCCTCCGTGTATTCAGCAAGTCCTTTAGCTATTTCGGAATTTCCCGATTTACATGTGGAAGAAAGAAGTGCTATTTCTATTGGAAGAAGATTAGAAGACCCTTTATCAGAACTAGTTAAAATTGAACCAGAAAGTATAGGAGTAGGTTTATATCAACATGATGTTAATGATAAGAAATTAAAAGAAAGTTTAAATTTTATTGTGGAAAAAGTCGTTAACCAAATTGGGGTTAATTTAAATACAGCATCTCCTTCTATCTTAAAATATATATCGGGTCTTACGAAAAGCACTATCGATAAAATAATTAATTATCGGAATACTTTTGGTTTATTTAAAAATAGAAAACAATTATTAGATAAAAAGATATTAAGTGCTAAAGTTTATGAACAAGCTATTGGTTTTTTAAGAATTCAAAATGGTGATAATGTTCTAGATATTACAAGCATTCACCCCGAAAGTTATGAACATACTTTATCATTATTAAAATATTTAGATATAGATTTAAGTTTAATTGGTACTAAAGAAATGGAAAATAAATTAAATAATATTAATAAAGAAGATATTATTAATAAATTACATATTGATAAATATACTCTCGATGATATTATTGATTCTTTACAAAAACCTATGCGTGATCCAAGAGATATGTTACCAAAACCTTTACTTAAAAAAGATATCTTACATTTAGAAGATTTAAGAAAAGGGATGAAATTACAAGGGACAGTTAGAAATGTCGTTGATTTTGGGGCTTTTGTCGATATAGGAATTAAAAATGATGGCTTAATTCATATATCCAATATGAGTAATAGTTTTATTAAACACCCAAGTGAATTATTGCAAGTTGGTGATATCATTGATGTTTATGTTTTAGATGTTAATTTAGAAAAGCAAAAAGTAGCTTTAAGTTTAAAAGAAGTATAAAAAAACCAACAAAATGTTGGCTTACATACTTCTTTTTGTTTCTTCTGTTCTTTCCATAGGAAATCTTGCTAAAGCTTTATCAAGTTCATTCATATAGGTTCGACGTGCTCTTTCTCTTTCTTCATAATCTAGTTGATTAATTCTGCCTTGAACAAATAAAAGTCTCGCATTGTTAATTAGTGTTTGCATATGGAATTTTTCTGTTTCAGCATCATTACCCCAGGCTACACGCATAGAATAACTTAAATCTAACTTTGCTCGATTAAGATTTTGAGTTAATAAATCAATTTTTTCAAAAATATCCATTTATAACCTCCATTACAATTAGTTTATCATAATAAGTAGTAAAATAAAAATAAAATTAGTTTTTACTTAACACTTTATTGATAATTAATAAGTAGGTACTTTTTCTTTACTAAAAAATATTATATCCTCAATAGAACAATTAAGATAATTGCAAATTCTTCCTAAAACATAGATATCAATTCTAGTAGCATCCCCACTTATTAATCTTTTTATAACTTTAAAATCTGTTTCGGTATCCCGCATTAATTTATTAATACTTATGTTATTTTCTTTTAATAATTGACCTAATTTAAAATAAAAATATCCATCACAAGTTTCTATTTCTTTAATCATATTTGCCTCTCATAATAGATTTTAACAAGCTACTGGCTACTTGACTATTGGCTATATAACCAGTATAATTGTTTTATAGAATAAAAATATGGAGAATAAAACAATGAATGTTGTAATAGAAAGGGTTACTTAAGATGGAAGAACAAAAGAAATATTTTATAATAAGTACTATAATGTTTGTAGTAATAGCAATAATAATTTTACAAGTAGATAAATATCATGACAATAAAGTAAATAATAATTTTACATTAGAAACCAATAAACTAAATAACCAATATATCAATGTCAATGACTTTGGTATTTATTTACAAAGTGAAAAAGGAAGTTCTAATTATGTTAAACAAACTACAAATAACTATCCAACACAAGGATATGTATTAAATACAAGTAGAACAGAATGCTTTGATTATCATGGTGTAAAACAAGCAGGTAAAGTAAGTCAAACAGATGAAGGAAGAGTAAGATTAGAGACAACAGTATCAATCTATTGTCAGATGTATTTTGATATAGATAATGAAGCACCAGCAATAGATAGCTTTACTATAAGTGGAACAGATAAAGATAACCAACAAAGAAATGATTATATATATAATTATGGTATAAGTTATACAGTTACATGGGATGCGGACGACGTAGTGGGATATTGTATAACAGATGGTAGTAATTGTAATGAATATCAAAAAACAAATAATGCTAAAAGTGTAACAGGAAATCTCACATTAAATAATAGTAATCAAAGCGATGGAATAAAAACAATTACAGTATATTTAAAAGATAGAGCACAGAATATATCACAAGCTATTAGCAGAACCATAATCCTAGATAGAACAGCACCGACGATAAGTGGATTTACCTTAACAGGAAGTACAGCAAGTGGAACAAGTTTAAGTGATAGTAGTAAATATACCCATACAGCAAGTGTGAGTGCCAAAGTAACTTGGACAGATGCAAATGTAGCAAGTTATTGCATAACAACATCTTCATCATGTTCTACAAATGAATGGCAAAGTGCAAGTGGACAAAGTGTCACAAAACCAATAACGACAACAACAACTCAAGGAAATAAAAGTTACAATGCCTTTATTAAAGATAAAGCAGGAAATGTATCAACGGTAGCAAGTAAATCAATAACTTTAGATACAGAAAATCCAACAGCCACAATTAGTTCGTATACAAGTACAGAAACAAGTATCACAGTAAACATAGGAGGAACAGATAGTGGAAGTGGAATAGTAAAAAGAGAATGTCGAGTAAGTACATCAAGTTGGGTAACTGCAGCTGGAACAAGTTGTACAGTGTCAAGTTTAAAAGATGGAACAACATATACAATAGAAGCAAGAACGACAGATGGTTCAGGAAGAGTATCAAGTGTTGCATCGGGAAGTTATGCAACTATTATGGCAGAAAAAACGGGTCTTGAAATAATAAATGATCAACCAGCAGGATTAAGCAAGAGCGTTCTAGGAGGTTTATATAGATTTTATGGAGCATGTAATGCAGTGAATGGTGGATGCTCTGGAAAGGTTGATAACTTCGTTTGTTTTGGGACAGAGAATCCTAAAGCTGATTGTGCTGGAAATATTGATAGTGATTACATGTACAGAATAATAGGGATTGACCCAATTACTGGAGATTTTAAGTTAATTAAGAATTATCCGCTTAAAAACGAATCCGGACATTATGAGTTCTTTCCTTGGTCGTTTAAGTCTTCCTGGAATTCTTCGTGGCCCAGTTCTTTACTGTTCAAAGAGTTGCATGGTGAGGTTTTTTCCTATCATAACGAATATGGTGTACCTCAGGAGCTGGACGTAAAGGTTTTCATTAACAGCACGACTCCGGGCGTAAATTACATACAGACTGGAAATAAGTGGTATAACATGATAAAGAATGTCGATTGGATATATTCCCATGTAGATTCGCCGAATAGTAGCGCCAGTCAATATTATTCGTATCTTAAGACTAACCAAGAGGGTGTTGTAACTGCGAAGATTGGGTTAATATATATACATGATTTTGTATATTCTGTTAATGGGGATGGTACAACTACCTGCGATCCGTGGTATTCTATAGTGGGAATTGCCAATGACTGCTATGGTACTTGGTTAAATCCAAAACTGTCTTCCAACTATCCGTTCGTTTACTCCGAATGGACCATGACCAGGCGCGAGTATAACGGAACGTCTGATGGCTATTTCTATGTGTGGGAGGTGT
>CANQRA010000001.1 GCA_947626125.1 uncultured Bacilli bacterium | reverse complement strand
AGCATAGAGACAGCTTTTATCCCTGCTTCATCACCTTTATTTTCATAAATAACCTCATAGTCATAATTGTTTTTTTCACAAAATCTTTGATACATGCGAAGAATCATGCTGGCCCAATCACATGATTCTGTTCCCCCAGCACCAGGATGGATTTCTAAATAACAATTCAAGCTATCATACTCGCCACTTAAATGAACTAACTTTTCTAGAGCTTCAATTTCCTGTTTTAAAAAATTATATTCATTATTAAATTCTTCGAAAGATAATTCTCCTTGCAAGAGTTTTAAAGTATTTAAGCTATCACAAAGTTCATTATAATTACTAACTGTCTTTTTAGTTTCTTGATAATCTTTATTGATTTTGCTGGCAGCTTCAAAGTCTTGCCAAAAAGTATCACTACTTATGGTGTTAGATAGATTATTTAATTTTTCTTGTAGTTTGGGGATGTCAAAGAGACCTCCCAATACTTAATAAATCTTCTTCTAATTTTTCTAAATCATTCATCTTTCAACCTCTTTTAACGTTCTATTTTAACAATCTCTTTTATATCGCCAACATTGTAAGTAACTTTAATTTTATCCTCTTTCTTTAAAAATGGTAAGAAAGTTTTATCTACCTTTATGCTAGTGTAATATAAATTGTTTTCGGTATCATTTATATAATAATAGGTACTTCCATCTATGACAGCAGTTTTAATATCTTTAATAGTGATAGTTTTTTCTTCTTGAACTGTATTTACGATATTGTTATCTTTCAAATATTTAGATGCGGCAGCTTCAATGCCTAGAGAAACATCACTAACTGTTACTTTTTGATAATCTTCCACATCAATGAAAGCATACATTTTAACTAATCCAGCATTATCTTTTAAACTTAGTAGATATGTTGGTTTATTATTAAGATTAATTAAAAGAGGGAATGAGGCATCATAATCTTTTTCTTGGACTAATCCTTCTGCCGATGCCATCGCACTATATTCTTCTGCCCCAGGGGCTAAATAATATTTAGTTTCTTTCGTTCTTAAATTAGCCAAAACAAAACCTAAATTAGATTCATCACTTGATACAGAAGTAATACCTGTATAAAGATAAACATCGTCATCCATTACTAGATAGTTATAGCCATCAGTCGTATTAATAACATCTTTTTGGCCAAAGATAGAATTTAAATAACCATTGCGATATTCTCCCCAGTTGTCGACTTGTTCAATGATTAAATCAGCACTAAAAACATGGTCAACCCAAGTAGGTATTTCATCAAGAGTGTATTTCTTACTTTCACCAGTAATTGGGTCTAATATAACGGCACCGTTAATTTCCTTTTTTAAACCAACACCAATATATTTTACTGTTGGTACAATCCAATATGGATGACCATCATTATCTATCTCAAATGAGGCATCATCAAAAATCGTACAAGGATAACTTAAACGAAGTTTACGAGCTAAGTTTTCAAAAAGTAAAGCACTTGGCATATATTTCATACCTTTATCTAAAGTTTTTAGACTTGAGGCTCCCGTGACAGAATCGACCATGATATAACCTTTAATGCCTTCATCGCGATTTGTAAAATACTTAATAATGCTTGCATATTCTAAAGGAGTAACTCGTACAATTTCATTATTATAATTAATTTGGGTATATAAATCACTTACATAAAATTGACTAACCCAAGAAGTAAATTCGCCCATTTTCCTATCGCCTAAAGCTTCACTGCTGTCTTTATCAATTAAAGGAATTTTGCTAAAATCAGCTTCTTCAATATCATCTGCAAAGGAATAACCTTCTTCAACCTTTATTCTCGAACTATAACTTTTCGCGTTAAATAAAGGAGATAAGATAAAATTAATAACGATAATTAAGGCAAAAATAATAAAGATACTACTAAAGATGCCTATTTGTAATTTATTAATTTCTAAACGATGATGATAATTAAAAAGATTATTAGATACAGTATATACGACTAAAAATACAATTAGCATAAATACTAAATATAACCAAAACGATGGGCTGGTTAAATTAAGGGGTGGTAACATAAAATAATACAAAACCAAAGCGAGCAATAAACATATTAAGAATCCAAATAAATTTCTTTTCATAATTTCCTCTTTTCTATCAATATTTTACCATATTCTATTCTTAATTTAAACAAATGATTTTTTTCGCATTAACCGTGGTAAAGAAGCTTTTATTTTAGCTCTATTTTCAAATCTAGGATGAAAGATTGTTTGCAAATCAATGTTCCTTGCAAAATACCATTTACGAACTCTTATGATAGCTCCCTCTATTTCTTTTCTATTTACCGTTTGACAGTGATGAACATCATAAATTAAATCTTGGTGCAATTTGGCAAAATTAGCACTGCTTGTTAAAAAGTTATAACTCTCGGCAATACTTGTAATTAAACCATTTTTAATTTCATCTATTAAATAAGTTAAATCAATATAAGAAGTTTGACCATTCAAGGTGACGACATTAAACACGTGACCTTGTTCACTATCGATTTTAGAAGGAGCATAAATTTTTTGACATTCGATATTTAATCTACTCATTAAAATCAAAAATAATTTAGCAAAATCCCGACACACCCCTAATTGGTCTTTAAATAACTCATAACTATTTTTAATACAATCAGTAGAGTAATCATCATAAGCAAAATAGTCAATTAAAAATAAACTAACAAAAACAATCTTATCAAGAGCTTGAGCATTATTAGGAATACGATTAATTATCATATTTATATCTTTTTCTAGTTCAATAATTTCTTGCATACTATGATAATAGCTTTCTTGATAACGAATAACTACATCACTTGGCCAATTTAAATTTTTAATGCTTTTATTTTTAATATTTTGAAAAAATTGATTATCTAAATTAATAATTAAACTCTTGGAAGAAAACATGTTTAAAAATATAGATACTTTATTTAATGATTCAAGACTATCTACGTTTACTTGATATTTAATCTCATTATCAGAGTAGAAAATTTCTAAATAATTTCTTATTCTAGCTAACTCTTCATAACTTTCATAATCGGCATAAAAGAAAATTATAGGTTTATCTTCTTTTTTTAAATATAAGCTGTCATTTAAGATACTTTGATAAATATTATCTGCATATACGTAAGACGTATAGCGATAAATAAAATGGGGATTATTAATATATTCTTCAGAATTAATTAATACCACAGGAAAAAGAAAAGGTAAAGAAGCTAGTATTTCTTTTACTTGTTCTTTCCTTACATTATTGATACTTAAATAAAAATCATCACCTAGAAAGCGCCAATAAACACTTCCATATTGATAATTTTTAAGCTTTTTTGCCTCACCATTTTCATCTATAAATCTTACATAATTTTTTAATTCATTCATAACCAAAACCCCTAAAAGTTCTATTTTACTAAAACTAATTTATTAATTTTTTTAATATAGCTAGAAGATTCTAGAGCTGTTACCATTACACTGCCTTCACCACTGGCGTGAATTATATAGTGTTTTTGATTTTCTGTGCCTATATAAAGCATAACATGACCATCTTGATATAATAAGCTTGGCTCAGTATCATTTATAAGCTTTAATTTTTCTTTTTCACTTTTACCACTTAAAGAGATAACTTCGCCAACACTTTTATTTTGGCTAGAAGTATTTCTTGGGAAAACAAACCCAAATGTGCGATAAACGTTAGCAATAAAGCTAGAACAATCTACATTACGATTTAAGCCACCCCAACTATAAGAAGTTCCTTCATACTTATAAGCTTGTTTTATAACATTATCTTTGGTGTAGTTTAAATAGCCTAAATGAATGCCTCTTATAATTGTAACTTCTTTTTTACCTACATAACCATTTCCTTTTTTGATAGGCATTACATAAATATTATCTTTTTTATAAGGTAATTTAACACTCATATCTAGGGTTTTACCATCAACTTCTAAGCTACTATCCGTGATAATCCCAAATTGAGAGGGATTTATAAAGTATTCATAATCATCAGTTTTAGCTAAAGCTATTGTATCATTTCTAACCCAGCCCATATATAAAGGACTGATAACAAAATTCCATAATTTATCTTTACTTTCATGAATTATTAAAACAGGCGTATTAGCTAGTAATTCGGTCTCTTGAATTCTATCTTCATCACTACCGCTTTTTTGGTCAAAGAAACGAGTATTCGTTGGAAAACTCCTTAAATTAGACCTTTCTACAATAATTCCCTTTTTCATCGTCTTAATATCTTTAATATTGTCTAGAGCTCTATTATCTAAAATCTCTTGTTTTTCTTCTTCCGTGATTAACTTACCTTTATAATATTTATTTTCTGGCATTGTATATTTTAAAATATATTCTTGTATTTGCTCTTTTTTCAAAGTCTTTATTTGATTAAGGTCATAAATATCCGTAGTTTTACTGGCTATTTCCTTATTATATTCTTGTATTTCTTGGTAACTTAACATAATATCTTCCTCTTTATCGGGAATATTAATTTCAATATGAACGATGTCGCGATTGTCGACAAAGCCGCGGTCTTTTACCACGTACACACTGTGATCATTAGAAATGGTTAGATAAATTATAGCTACCATTATCATTATTAAACTAAATAAGATTGTTATTCGTGTATCTCTCTTCATTATTATTCCCTTTACTAAAATATAATTAAAATGTATTTATATTATAACCATATTTACTATTTATATCAAGAAAAAGTAATATTGCTATTTTTCAATATATTGTATAGTACTTAAAGTGTTATTTGCTACATACTCTAAAGTAGCTCCACCTCCACTAGATAAGTATTTAAAGTAAGGGGTTAAATGCCAATTATTAATGAAGGAAACTGTATCTCCTCCCCCAACATAAACATCATTATGACTACTTATAAGCATATTAAATAACTCTTTGGTTCCTCTTTGATAAGCATCACTTTCACACATCCCACATGTGCCATTTAAAAATATCCGTTTACTATCTTGAATTATGTTTTCAAAATCAATTATGTTATCATAAATGATATCATTATTTTTTATTTCTTTTAAATCTACAACTAAATTATCATTTCCGCGTTTAACAACAAATTTTTCAGAATATATAATTTTACCTTTATTTTCCTCTATTAAACTTTTTACTTGTTCTAAAACATCTTCATCTTCCGCGACGAGACTTTGACCCACATTGTAACCCATTACTTTTAAAAACGTATTAAGAATTCCCCCTGTGATTAATAAATGGTCACATTTTTTTAATAAACTAGCTATAATAGTTATTTTATCATCAGCTTTAGCTCCACCCATAATTGCTAAATCAATATGACCCTTAAGAGGTTCTAAATTCTTTATCTCTTCTTCTACTAAGAAGCCATAATAAGTAGGCAGGTAAGTAGATAATCCTGCAGTTGAAGCATGTAAACGATGCATAGAACCAAAAGCATCGAGAACAAAACAATCGGCAAAACTTGCCCAATATTTAGCTAGTTCTAAATCATTGGCACTTTCTCTTTTGTTGGGAACATCTGTATAACGGGTATTTTCAATTAAAAAAATATTTTTATTACTTGAGTTAACTTTACTTAAATCTAGAGGATTATTAATAAATTCTATATCATAATATTTTTTTAAATATTCATATACAATATATAAACTATTATTTTCTTTATCTTCTTCTTTTTTTACGCGACCAAAATGACTCAATATAAGCACTTTATTATTATTTTCTAATAAATAATTAATCGTTTTAAAGCTTTTTTGAATACGATTATCATCCATTATTTTTTTATCTTGAACAGGAACATTAAAATCACATCTTAAGATAACTCTTTGATTAGTTATTTTATTATTACTTAAATATTGCATTTATTATCACCAATTTTATTGTAGCACAGCCATTAAAAAAATTCACAAATAAATGTGAATTATTTAATTATTTTACATATGGTATTAAAGCCATAAATCTTGCATATTTAACTTGTTCAGCAATATGTCTTTGATGTTTAGCACAAGCACCAGTTACACGTCTAGGTAATATTTTACCTTTTTCATTAATGTATTTATTAATAATCATAACATCTTTATAATCAACGCTTTTTCCAGCGCACATTTGACATATTTTCTTTTTCTTACGATAAAATTCTGCCATTATTTTTTCCTCCTTTTTAGAATGGTAAGTCATCGCTTGTTAAAGTAATTTCTTCGCCAAAACTTTTAAAAGGGTCTTCTTCTAAATCAGCGGTTTCTACATTATCCATATTCATTGGTTCTTCTTGTGGATAATTATTAACAGGTTGATAATCATTATTACCTGCTCCTTCACCACTTGGTTTACTACTTAAGAAGTTAACTGTATCGCATACAACTTCTGTTGTGTATCTTTTAGTACCATCTTGAGCATCATAACTACTTGTTCTAATACGTCCCTCAGCTGATACTAAAGAACCTTTGTGACAATATTTGGAAATATTATCAGCTTGCCTTCCCCATGCGCTACAATTAATAAAATCAGCACCTCTTTCGCCATTTTTATTGGTAAAATTTTGTGAAACGGCAATGGTAAATCTTGTTACCGCCATACCACTAGGTGTTGTTCTAAGTTCTGGGTCTCTTGTAAGTCTTCCAACTAATAATACTTTATTCATACTTACTCACTTTCTTTTTTTAAGATTAAATGTCTTAAAATATTTTCGTTAATTCTTAATTTTCTATCAAATTCTCTAATTGCATCATGGCTAGCTTCTGTTGTGATTAAATAATAGAAACCACTTACTTCTTTGTTAATTGGATAAGCAAGTTTCTTTCTACCCATGTCTTTGAATTCGATAACTTTAGCTTTGCTATCCGTTAAAAGCTTTTGCACATCTTTAGTTATATTAGCAATTTTTGCTTCATCAAGAGTTGCTTTAACGATAAACATAACTTCATATTTAGTCATCTTTTTCCACCTCCTTATGGTCTTTTGGCTTTTTTTAAAAGCAAGGAGTAATTCAATTTACTCGTGTATTAGTATACCAAAAATATTTGTCCTTGTAAACAAAATTCTCAGTTACTCCTAAATTATATGGCGAATAATCTTCATTATCACTTATCTTCGTTGATTACTATTAAGAAGATTTTTAAAACTTGCTAAATAGTCATCGAAAGCAATAACATTTAATTTGAATAATTCATCAATTAAATAATTATATTGAACTTCACCAAGGGAAGGAATTAATAAAGATAAAGATTCCATATCAACATTTTCCTTTTTCGCAAAGTACTCGACTAAATCATCCACAGCATGGACTGGTGTTATATATCTTAACTCGGCTAAGTCCATTTTGGTAATTACTTGCCATTTTAATAGTTCGTTTAATAGTTCTTCATATTCCTCGTTACTCATCTCTCTTTTATATAAACTAATCATATCTTTAGTTAACTTGCCATTAACACCTAAGAAAATAATATGAGCATATTTATCATTAAACAATAATCTTTGTTGCTCTTTTTCTTTTTGATAAGTAAGATATTGATTAATTCTTTGTTCTTGAGCTTTTCGCCTATTTAAAGCTATGGCTACTTTTTCTTTAACATCTTCCGCTTTACTTGAACTAAGTGGCGAAAAAGGACCTATTTTATATGCAGAACAAAATTTTAAAAAGTTAGCATAATGTTCTTCGCGTACAAAGTAACCATTATATTCTTTCAAATCAAGGGCTCTACTATTATAACTTTGTTTTAAAATATCATATAATGGGTAATACAAAGGATTATTACTTTTTTCTATAAAATGCATTAATTCATTATTTAATTTAAAAGGTTCTTCTTTTTGTAATAATGCCGCGATTTCTTCTAATTCTAAAAGCCTTTTTAATTCTCCCACAAATTCATTACTAATATAAGTATGAAGAATATAGGTAAAATTACTTTTTATTTCCTCAGCACTTTTATCTTGTAAATTATTTTTACTTATATTAATTATTTCGCCAATACGTTTAATTACATCATTTAAATCTTGCATTATAACACCCCTTTATACATTAAATCTAAAGTAACATATGTCGCCATCTTGTATAAGATAATCTTTACCTTCAACACGCATGCGACCTTTTTCTTTGACTTTTAATTCACTCCCTAATTCGTATATATCATTAAAGCTCATAATTTCCGCCCTAATAAAGCCTCTTTCAAAATCACTATGAATGATTCCGGCACAACTTGGTGCTTTCATTCCTTTACGGAAAGTCCAAGCTCGGCATTCATCAGCCCCCGCGGTAAAGAAAGTTGCAAGTCCTAATAAATCATAAGTAACAAATATTAATTTATCTAAACCACTCGAAGCAATGCCTACATCTTTTAAGAAAGTTTCTTTTTCTTTATCATCAAGGTCCGCTAAATCACTTTCTAGTTTAGCACACATAACCACCACAGAAGAATTTTCTTTCTCAGCATATTCTTTTAATTTTAAAGAATAATCATTGTCACCAACAGAAGCAGATACTTCATCAACATTAGCCACATAAATTACTTTTTTAAGCGTAATAAAATTGAAATTTTTTAATATTAATAATTCATCTTCATCAAAGGCAACATTTCTTAGACAAATATTTTTTTCTAAGCTAGTTTGCACTTTTTCTAAAGTATGAACTTCTTTAATAGCTTCTTTATCTTTAGTAGTTTCCGCTTTCTTTTGAATTTTGCCTAATCTATTACTAGCAATTTCTAAGTCCGCTAAAATTAGTTCAGTATTGATTATTTCGACATCTCTAATTGGATCTGTTGCGCCCTCAACATGGGTAATGTTTTCATCATCAAAACAGCGAACGACATGAACAATGGCATCAACATCTCTAATATGGGATAAGAATTTATTCCCAAGACCCTCGCCACTTGAAGCACCACTGACAAGACCTGCAATATCGATAAATTCAAAAGTTGTCGGAACTGTACTTTTAGGTTTATAAAGACTAACTAAATAATCCAGACGGGTGTCGGGAACTATAACTACCCCCACATTTGGTTCAATGGTAGCAAATGGATAATTCGCAGCCAAAATATGTTTTTTTGTGATTGCGTTAAATAATGTTGATTTACCAACATTAGGTAAACCAACAATTCCTGCTTGTAAACTCATTTAAAACCCTCCTTAAGAAATTGTTGGAAAAGAATTTATTCCTAATGGCATGCCAATAACATACCAAATTAATAACATCACTAATAATGAAAGACCAATAATGATAGAATATGGTAATTGATATTTAATAGAATCTCCTAATTTTACTTGATTTTCGCCTTGATTGTATTTTTCTAAGAAAGATAGATAAACAATAAAGTAAGCTAAAATCGGTGTAATATTCATCGTGGCTGCCTCACCAAAACGGAAAATTATTTGACTAAATTCAGGAGATATTTCCGATAAATAGGCTACTGGAATGATTGATGGCGCCAAAATTATCCACTTTGATGTACTTGATGGTAAAACAAAAGTGCTTATGACCACCCCTAAAAAGATGACGATGATAAGAGGAAGACCTACCATGTTAGAAGAATTTATAAAACTAGCTATGCCTCCAACAATAACAGGACCTATGTTAGTTTGTTTAAAAATGCTTATAAAGGTTGAAGCAAAGAAGATACTAACTAACATATTACCAATACCATCGAGAGAATGACCTAGATTTTCACAAAAATCATGATGATTTTTAATTGTTTTAACACCTATACCATAAAATAAGCCTAAGATGATAAAAAGAATGGTTACAACAAAGACAAATCCCCTATTAAAGAAAGAATTAACACTGAATAATTTATCAATATATCTAACTTTACTATTATCTAATAAGGCACCACTTAAAGGTAAGTTAGGTATGATACTATAAATGAAAACAATTAAATAAACAAAAGCACTAATGCAAGCATAAAGCATACCTTTTTTTTCATCATGAGTAACGATGTCTTCTTCTAATTCACTTTCTGTAAATTCATATTTTGGAACTTTTTTGGCAATAATACCTTCCGTAATAATGGTAATAATATAACTTACTAATAATACGGCAACTAACATGATAACCATAAAGGCCGTAGTTTTAATCGCATAACTTCCTTTTTCAAGTTGAATAGCTTGCAAAGTATAATTTAATAATTCAGAATCAGTCGCTGTAAAAAAAGCATTTATGGCATTACCACAAGATAAAGCCGCAAAACTAGCAATAATACCAATCGCAGGGTTTCTTTTGCCATAGTAAAATAATAACGCTCCCAAAGGAATAAAAATTAAGTAGGATAAATTACCAAAAATACTCGATAAGACACACAATAAGACAAAAATAAAAGTTACCGTTTTCTTTTTTAGTCTTTTTGTTGTTAGAGTGATTGCGGTTTGTAAAAAGCCACTTTTATCCATAATACTTATACCCATTAATAAAATAATTAGATTAGATAAAACAGTAAAATTGGCAAAGTTAGATACTGTCTCAGTGAAAATATATTTAATACCACTTAAATTAAATAATGATTTTATAACTTCTGTATTAGGTACTAATTCTAAAGTCGTGGGATTAATACGGTAAAATGTACTTTGAACATCAAGAACATGCAATAAACCACTTAAAATAACCGTAATAACAATTAATACGACATAAGTCATTAAAGGATGTAATGGACCTTTAACTTTCTTGTTTCTCTTCTTCATACTTAAGCACCTTCTTTAATTTTTTTTGAAATTCTAATCTATCCATCATGATTTCGCGTCCACATTGGCAACACTTAATTTTAATATCTACTCCCACTCTTGAAATAAGCCATAAATTTCCGCCACAAGCATGTTTCTTCTTCATTATGACTTTGTCATTAAGAGCAAATTTATTATCCATACTATTCCTCACTAATATTAATATTTAATATTTCCATTATTCTTTCTAAATCTTTCGTTGAATCAAAAACAATTTCTAATTTATTTTTACTAATATGAACTGGATTACCAACTTTATCACTGATAACTCTTTCATATATCCGATATTTATTACGGTCAACATTATCGCTTTTCAAAATGGGCATTCTTTTAACAATATCTTTTTCAGTAACTAGCTTTTCTAATTCCCGAACATTAAGATTTTCTTTGATAACTCTTCTAGCTAAAGTATCAATTTGGTCTTTATCATCTAATTTACTTAAAACCCGTGCATGAGATGGTGTTAATGTTTTACTAACAACCATATCTTGAATATTTTCTGGTAAATTTAAAAGACCTAATAAATTCGTAATATAGCTTCTACTCTTACCAAATTTAGTAGCAAATTCTTCTTGGGTAAATCCTTTTAAATTAATAATATTTAGAACACTTTTAGCTTCATCAATGGCATTCAAATCTTCTCTTTGAATATTTTCAATTAACGCTATTTCCATCATTTCTTCATCCGTAAAATCTTTTATTACGGCTGGTATTTTCGTAAGGCCCGCAATTTTAGCGGCTTTACAACGACGTTCACCGGCCACTAATTCATAACCTTTAATACTTTTTTTAACAATAATAGGTTCAACAATACCGAATTCTTTAATGGATTGAGCTAATTCATTTAAACTATCTTCATTAAAAGTTTTACGAGGTTGATGAGGATTACTTCTTATTTCATCAAGAGCTATTTCAACAATATCATTTTTATTTTCGTTAACAATTTCTTTTTCATAGTTATCAAAATCAATAACATTGTTAGCAAATAATTGCTCTAATCCTCTTCCTAATGCTTTTTTCTTAGGTTCCATTAAACCAAATCCTTTCCTAACTATTTCTTTCTATTACTTCGACAGCTAAATTATGATAAGCTTCCGTTGCTCTACTAGTTGGGTCGTATTCATTAATTGGTTTTCCATGAGATGGAGCTTCCACCAATCTAACAAGACGAGGTATAATTGTATTAAATACTTTATCTTTAAAATATTTACGAATTTCTTCAATTACTTCTAAACCAATGTTGGTTCTTCCATCTAACATAGTAAGAAGGACACCCTCAATAGAAAGGGAGGGATTCATCCCAGATTGAACCATAATAATTGAATTTAATAATTGGGTTATTCCATCTAGGGCATAAAATTCACATTGAACCGGTATAATAACGGAATCACTAGATACTAAGGCATTCATCGTGCCAAGTCCTAATGATGGTTGACAATCAATAACAATAAAATCAAAAGCATTTCTAATTTTATTAATGGCATTCTTCAATTGTTCATTTTGATGAAAAGTGTTATCTTCCAACATTCTTTTAACAAACTCAACATCAATCCCCGCTAAATTTAAAGTCGCAGGAATAACCGCTAAATTTTCAAATTCTGTTTTTATAATTGCTTCTTCAATAGCACATCTACCAGTAATTACATCATATATATCGTGTTCAAAATCATTGGAGTTTAATCCTAACCCAGTTGTAGCATTACTTTGTGGGTCTAAATCTATTAACAATACTTTTTTATTTTCTTTTCCTAAAGCCGCCGCTAAATTAATACTTGTTGTAGTCTTACCAACTCCCCCTTTTTGATTAACTAATGAAATAACCTTTGCCATAACACACCTCTTTAATACTTTTTTCTACGTACTAATATTTTAACATATAAATAAATTTATGGGTATATAAAAAAGAAAAGATTTGTTCTTTTCTTAAAATTTTTTATGGTAATATAATTAATTGTTTGTGGTCCTTTTTAATAATTCTCTTTAACCTTTGATTATATTCTCGCATCTCTTTATTAATATTATAAAATGCACTAAAAAGCTTTTTTTGATAAAGAACATCTATTTCTATTTTTTTATCCCTAATTAAATTTATTATATAATCTCTTCTTCTCCTATATTCATCAATACCCAGAGCATTTATATAATCAATCATAACAAGGTAAGCATTAACCATCCTACTTTGCATTATAGTATCATCTTGACCTAATTCTTTCTCATCATCGGTTTTAATATCAGCAAAAAATGATAATTGATTAGTAATTCTATCTCCTTCAATACCTAGTAAATAATCTATCCCACTTTCCTTTTGCAAAAAAATCGTAACTTGTCTTAAATCATCCTCATTCCAAGGATAAGCAGCTTTATTGATAAGACTAAATAATTTTTGCAAAATAAAACTCATATATAATTTTTCCATCATATAAAGAAGACGATATATCACTGTTTTTAATAAGATATTATTATAATTATTATCCGGTAATAAATAATATAATGTTTCAATTTTTTTGTAAGTTTCTTGAATACCAAATTGTTTAACATATTTTATAATTAAACTATATGGAAAGACTTTTATTTCTTTTTCGGAATAAAGGGTATCATCTTTATTAACTTTTAAACTTTCTTTAAATTTTTCTTCATCAGTTTGAGCTAAATTTATATTATAATCATAATTATCGATTAAACCTTCAACCTTTTTAAAAAAAGAAATTGTGGTCATTATCTCACCTTCTTTAGTATTTTATTATAATATTAAAAATATTTAATGTAAAGGAAAAAGCCTATAAAAAGCCTTCGTTAATGCAATTGTCAATTAATAATTAGGTAAATTGACTCAGGGCTTCATAAGTTTCCTGAGTACCAATCGATATAAAGCATATCATATATTTATATATAAAGTCAATACGATTTTTATACAGAAAAAAGCCTTTAAAAGGCCTTTATTAAACTAATTCAATTTTTACTTCTAAAGCATCGTCGCCACGGCGTTCGGCTAATTTAACAATTCTTGTATAACCACCATTACGATTTTCATATCTTTTAGCTAAGTCATCAAAAACTTTTTTAACAACTTCGCTATCGTTATGTAAGAAGGCTAAAGCTTTACGACGAGAAACTAAAGTTCCTCTTTTTCCATAAGTAATCATTTTATCAACGAATTTTCTTACTTCTTTAGCTCTTGCTTCGGTAGTAACAACTGATTCATGCATTATAACATCTTTGGTAAGTCCTGCTAAAATGCTTCTTCTAATTCTTGTTTCTCTTCCTAATTTTCTATATGCCATAATCCATTACTCCTTAAATGTAAGTCCTAAGTCAGCAACTTTATCAAGAACTTCTTTAAGACTCTTCTTGCCTAAATTTCTAATCTTAGTAACTTCTACTTCTTTCTTTTCAACTAAATCTTGAACAGTATGAATACCTGCTCTTTTTAAACAATTGTAAGCTCGAACACTAAATTCAACTTCTTCAATTGGTGTTTCAAGTGTTTTGGTAATTGTATCAACTTTCTTTTCTTGCATTAAGCCCGCAAAGTCACTTATTGCATTTAAATCAGAGACAATATTAAAGTGTTCAACTAATATTTTACCCGCTAAAGCCATAGCTTCTTCTGGACTCATACTACCATTCGTAGTAATCTCCATTATTAATTTATCGTAATTTTCATTTTGGCCAACACGAGTATCTTCAACTTCATATTTAACAAGTTCAATTGGTGAATAAGATGAATCAATTGCTATTGTACCAACTTTTGAATCTTCAAGTCTTTTCTTGTTTTCTTTAGCTTCAACATATCCACGACCATTTTCCACAGTCATTTCAATATCGATAGAGCCACCCTTAACAAGATTACATATTACTAAATCACCATTAATAATTTCAACATCAGGGTCAGGTTCAATCATACTCGCGGTAACTGGACCTTCTGTATCTGCATGTAATCTGATTGTTTTTACTTCATTGGTGTGTTTTTTAACAACTAAATCTTTAATAGCTAAAACAATACTCGTAACATCTTCAACAACACCTTCAATTTTTTGAAATTCATGAAGAACGCCGTCAATCTTAATACTTGTTACAGCAGAACCTGGTAAGCTAGATAGTAATACTCTTCTTAAAGCATTTCCTATTGTAGTACCAAATCCTCTTTCTAATGGTTCCATTTCAAATCTTCCAAAATGATTTGATTCGTTGTATTCAGTAATTTTGTATTCTGGTTTTTCAAATTTTATCATCATAATACAATATCCCTTTCTTCTTGTTAATTTCTTGGTCTTTTAGGTGGACGACAACCATTATGAGGTACTGGAGTTTCATCAACAATACTTGTAATTTCTAATCCCGCACTTTGTAATGATCTAATTGCATTTTCTCTACCAGGACCTAAGCCTTTAACATATACATCAACTTTTTTAACACCTTGTTCTAAGGCAGCTGCCGCTGCAGCTTCTGCCGTAAGTCCAGCTGCATATGGAGTTTTCTTTTTACTTCCTAAATAACCAATTCTTCCAGCACTTGACCAGCTGATTGCATTACCATCTTTATCTGAAATTGTAACAATGGTATTATTATATGTTGCATGAATATGTGCTTCTGCTTCTGGTATATTTCTCTTAACTTTTCTTTTTCTTCTATTATAAGCCATTTATAGTCCCCTACTTTCCTACTTTTTTCTTGTTAGCAACAACTTTACCTTTACCCTTACGAGTTCTTGCATTACGATTAGTTCTTTGACCTCTTACAGGTAAACCTTTTTTGTGTCTAACACCTTCATAACAATTAATTTCCATTTTATTTTTAATTGCCATTTGTACATCTCTACGTAAATCACCTTCAACAGTATATTTATCGACTTCTTTTCTTAAAGCTGTAATTTCATCTTCTGTTAAATCTTTAATTTTTTTGGTTTCATCAATACCAGCATCATGACAAATAGTTTTTGCTAAAGGACGACCAATTCCATAAATTGCTGTTAGTCCTATGCAAGTATGTTTTTCGCCTGGTAAATCAATATTTTTAATTCTTGCCATTTAAATCCTCCTTAACCTTGTACTTGTTTGTGTTTAGGGTTATCACAAATAACCATAACTTTTCCATTTCTTCTAATTATTTTACATTTTTTACATATTTTTTTGACTGATGGTCTAACTTTCATAAATAACTCTCCTATCTTTTATTCCATGTTATAATCCCACGTGTTAAATCGTAAGGCGATAATTGCACTGTAACGGTATCACCCGGTAAAATACGTATCATATTAATGCGCATTTTACCAGAAACGTAGGCTTTTACAGTATGGCCATTAGGTAATTCTACTAAGTAATCACTACCTTTTAGAACTTCAATGACTTTGCCTTCGACTTCTATTTTATCATTCTTTTTTGATTCTGCAACACTTTTTGTTTTGTTATTTTTTTTGGATTCTGCCAACTTTCTCACTCTCCCGTTAATATAACATATCCATCTTTAGTAACTAATACTGTATGTTCAAAATGGGCACTAGGTAGTCCATCTTCCGTTCTTACTGTCCAATCATTTTCTTCTAAGTACACATGCCTTGAACCAAGATTTAACATGGGTTCCACAGCAATGACCATACCAGCTTTCAATACGCGGGTATTTGGTGTATAGTAATTGGGAACATCGGGATCTTCATGAATGCTCGTTCCAACACCATGTCCTACTAATTCTTGAACAACACCTAAGTTACATTTTTTTGCATAACTTTCTACTTTGCTTCCGATATCGCTGATTTTAGCACCTTCCTTAATGGCGCTCAAACCTTCATATAATGATTTTTTTGTATTCGCTACTAAAGCTTCTACTTCCGGTTTAACTTGGCCAACAATATAAGTATTTGCTGAATCGGAATGATATCCTTTATATTCTACACCGATATCAATCGACACAACATCCCCATTTTTAATTTTTCTTTTACCAGGAATGCCATGAACAATTTCATCGTTTATAGATACACAGATACTTGCTGGGTAGCCCTCAAATCCTAAGAATGACGGCTTACAATCATTAGCTAAAATAAATTTGTGCGCTAGGTCATTTAATTCTTTAGTGGTAATCCCCACTCTTAAATGCTTAGCTACTTCTTGATGAGTTAAATAATTGATATGCCCAGCATGTTTCATTAATTCAATTTCTCTTTCACTCTTGATACTAATCATATTAAAATTTCCTTAATTCTATCTGCAATTTCTTCACTACTTAACATTGCATCAACAATGTGTAGTTTATTAATATTTTTATAATATTCCATGATTGGTTGAATGTTTTCTTTAAATGTTTTAAATCTAACACTAAAAGATTCTTCATTATCATCAGCTCTTTTAGTTAATTCTTTACCACATTTATCACAATAACCATCTTTAAGAGGTTTCATATTATCATAATATATATTATATGAAGCCCCACAAGAACAAGTAAGACGACCAAGTGCTCTTTTTAATGCTTCCTCTAGAGTAATATCTAAATAAATTACTTCATAATCATTTATGTTCATTTCTTTAAATAATTGCTCTAATAAATGCGTTTGATATATCGTTCTTGGATAACCATCTAAAATGAATGGCTTCTTAATGGATAATAACTTATTCTTAATAAGTTCGTGAACCATATCATCATTGACTAATTTTCCTTCCGCGACGATTTTTTTAATAGCTACTCCTAAAGTTGTTTCGTTCGCAATTTCTTCTCTTAGTAAATCCCCGGCTGAAATATGTGTATAGCCTAAATCTTCTAATTTAGAACTTTGCGAACCTTTCCCCGCGGCAGGAGGAGCAATAAAAATCACACTTTTCATTATCTTAATTTTCTCCTTTTTTCTTTATAACTTCTTGCTAGTAAACTACTTTCTAATTGTTTATATGTTTCAATAGCTACACCAACGACGATTAATAAACCAGTACCACCAATAGATATAGCACTACCTAAACTGGAGAACTTAGCCACTAATATAGGTAGAATAGCAATAATCATTAAGAAGATACTACCAACGATTGTAAGTTTACTTATTGAGTTAGATATGTATTTAGAAGTATCACTTCCAGGTCTAACTCCCGGAATGTAACCTCCTCTTTCATTTAAATTTTTGCTCATTTCATCAGGATTCATCATCATAAATGTATAGAAATAACCAAAGAAGAAAATCAAAAATAAGTATAAGATAATTCCTGTATTTGATGATGGAACAATCCATTTATTCATAAAGGCAATGGCTTTTTCACTATTTAATAAAGCGGCAACAGTTGAAGGGATTGTCAAAATTATTTGCGCAAAAATAACGGGAATAACTCCGGCAGAGTTAAGTTTAATTGGTAAATAACTTTGTTCAGCACCATAAGCACTATTCGTTCTATTTGCGTATTGAATAGGAATTCTTCTTTCGGCAAGTTCAGTATAAATAACCCCTACTAAAACAAGAATATATACAATAACAAATAAGATAAACATAAAGATATTTAAACCGTTATATGCATTTATAAAGACATTTGGCATACTGAATAGAATCCCCGCTAAAATAATCATTGAGGTTCCATTACCAATACCTTTTTTAGTAATCTCATCGCCTAACCATAAGCAGAATGAGGTACCAGCCGTCATAACTACGGAAGTAGCTACCATTTCGCCTGCTGTTAAACCTAAAGTTTTATTGTATAACATACATAAAGCATAAGCTTGAGCAAAGGCAAAGATGATTGCTAAATATCTCGTTATTTTATTGATTTTTTGTCTTCCAGTATATCCCTCTTCTTTTAATTCACTAAAATATGGGATAATATCCATTTGTAATAATTGGGTAATAATGGATGCGGTAATGTATGGCGATACACCTAGAGCAAAGATGGAAACATTTTGTAATCCTCCACCACTCATTAAGTTAAAGATTTCTAGGGCACCTAAACCTTCAATTACACCATCGACCCAAGGAACTGTAATAGTTGTTCCTAAACAGAATAATCCTAAACAGAAAAGGGTAAAATAAATTCTTTTTCTTAAATCTTTATTAGATTTAGAGAATAGTTGGGAAAACCCACGAAACATCTAAATCACCTCTGCTTTACCGCCGGCTTGTTCTATTTTAGTTACAGCCTTACTTGAAAATCTATGTGCTTTAACAGTTAATTTTTTATCTAGGGTGCCATTAGCTAGTACCTTAATACCACATAGTGCGTCTTTAATTATTCCTCTTTCCTTTAATACTTCTGGTGTTACAACATCGCCATCTTTAAAGAAGTTATTTAAAGCATTTAGATTAATTGTTGCAAATTCACATCTAAATCTTTTATTATTGAATCCTCTTTTAGGAATTCTTCTATATAATGGAGATTGACCACCTTGGAACCATGCTGGAATTGATGAACCACTTCTAGCTTTTTGCCCTTTTTCTCCACGGGTAGAAGTTTTACCCATTCCACTTCCTGGTCCTCTTCCTACTCTTTTTATTCCTTTTGTTTCTTTAGATTTTGGTAAATTTTCTAATCTCATCTTATAATTCCTCCACCTTTTTGCCACGAAGTTCTGCAATATGTTCTGGAGTTCTTTGGGCTTGTAATCCCATTAATGTGGCTTTAGCAACATTGATTTGTGTATTTGCTCCTAAACTCTTAGCAACAATATCTTTAACGCCAGCAAGTTCTAATACAGCACGAGCAGCTCCACCAGCGATAATCCCACGACCTTCTTTAGCAGGTTTAATAAGAACAATACTACGACCAACTTTACCAGTTGTTTCATGAGGAATAGTACGATTATCTACCAAAGATATTTTAACTACATTCTTATTAGCAGCTTGGATGGCTTTCTTAATAGCTTCAGAAACTTCATTAGCCTTACCAGTTCCAATACCTATTAAACCTTTTCTATTACCAACAGCTACATCAGCTTTAAAACGAAAATGTCTTCCACCTTTTGTAACTTTAGTTACCTTAGATATTGAAATAACTTTTTCTTCTAATAAATTTTTCTTGGCATCATTATTTTTTCTATTAACGACTTTTTTATCCATAATATCCTCCTTATATCTCTAATCCTGCTTCCCTAGCAGCATCGGCTAGAGCACTTACACGACCATGATATAGGTAACCGCCACGATCGAATACTACTTTATTAATTTTTGCTTTCTTGCATTTTTCAGCAATATCTTTACCTACTGCTTTAGCAGCTTCAATATTGCCACCATTAGCAAGTTTTAGAGCACGGCTTGATGATGATACTAAAGTTACACCTTTTTCATCATCAATAACTTGAGCATAAATTTCAGAATTTGAACGGAAAACATTAAGTCTTGGCATTTCTTTAGTACCGCTTAAAGTTTTTCTTATTCTTTTATGTCTAATTTGACGCATTGCGTTACTTGATTCTTTTCTTATCATAATTTACCTCCTTAAGCCGCTTTCTTTCCTTCTTTACGACGAACAAATTCGCCTTTATAACGAATACCTTTACCTTTATATGGTTCTGGACTTCTTACTTTACGGATATTAGCTGCAAATTCTGCAACTTTTTGTTTATCAATACCTTTAATAGTAATTTCTGTATTACTTACTAATTCACAAGATAGTCCTTCAGGTATCACAATTTCAACTGGATGAGAGTATCCAGCATTGATGATGATTTTATTACCTTGAACATTAAATCTGTACCCAACACCAACAGCTTCTAGTCCTTTTTCAAAACCCACAGATATACCATCTAACATACTTTTGATTAGAGAATTTGTGGTTCCTTGAATCATATTTGCTTCTTTAGTTTCATTAATTTGTTTTGTTAAGACGCAACCATCTTCAACTTTAACATCAATTAAATTACTAAAACTTAAGCTAAGTTCGCCTTTACTACCTTTAACAGTAATGACATTATTATCTACTGTTACATCTATACCTGCTGGTATAGCTAATTTTCTTTCACCTATTCTACTCATAATTACTTACCAAATATAGGCAAGGACTTCGCCTCCTAACTTAGCCTCTCTAGCTTCTTTATCAGTCATTAAACCTTTAGAAGTCGAGATAATAGCAATACCTAAGCCATTTAAAACACGAGGAACTTCTGAAGCTTTAGCATAAACTCTTAATCCTGATTTACTTATTCTTCTAAGACCAGTAATAACTCTTTCTTTCTTAGCACCATATTTTAGGGTTAAGGTTAAAGTATCACCTTTAGAACTTTTTTCATAATTAAAATCTGTAATATATCCTTCGCGTTTTAAGATTTCCGCAATACCTAAAGTCATTTTAGTTCCCACAACTTCGACAGTTGGATACTTCATAATATTGGCATTTCTTATACGCGTTAACATATCAGCTATTTTATCTTGTACAAACATTCTTTAGCTCCTCCTTCTACCAACTAGATTTCTTTACGCCAGGTATTTGACCTTCGTTTGCAAGTTCTCTAAAACAAATACGACATAATTTAAATTTGCTTAGAACAGCGTGTGGTCTTCCACATCTTTCACATCTTGTATATTCTCTTGTAGAGAATTTTTGTTTTCTTTTATTTTTAACTTTTAAACTTGTTTTAGCCATATTTACACCTAACCTTTAAATGGCATTCCAAATGCCTTTAGTAATGCATATGCTTCTTCATTACTCTTTGCTGTGGTAACAAATACGATATCCATACCACGAATTTTATAAACATTGTCGTATTCAATTTCAGGGAAGATTAATTGTTCTTTAATTCCTAAAGTATAGTTACCATGGCCATCAAAAGCATGAGCAGATATACCACGGAAGTCTCTAACTCTTGGTAGAGATACTCTAATTAATTTTTCCATGAAATTGTACATGTTTTCTCCCCGTAGAGTTACTTTAACTCCAACAGGTTGTCCTTCTCTTAATTTAAAACCAGCAATAGATTTACGAGCATTTGTAACAACTGCTTTTTGACCAGCGATTAATTCTAGGTCTTTAACAGCGGCTTCAATAAATTTAGCATCATGGCTTCCTTCACCAACACCCATATTGATAACAATTTTTTCTAGTTTTGGTACTTCCATAATACTTTTATAATTTAATTCTTTTTTTAAATCATTTTTAATTTTTGATTCATATAATTCTTTAAAATTACTCATATATTCACCTACTTACTAGCTTTCTTTGTTGTTTTCTTCGTTGTCTCTGTATCTTTTGCTACTTCTTTTTTCGTAGAAGTCTTTTTTGCTGTTGTTTTCTTTACTTCTGTCTTTTCTTCTTTTTTAGCTTCTGCTTTTTTCGTATCTTTTTTATCAACTAATTTAACATTAGAAACATGGATAGGCATTTCAATTTCAAAAATACCGCCACTTTCATTTGTTGTTCTTGGTTTTGTATGTCTTTTAGAAATATTTACGCCCTCAACAACAACTTTGTTTTGAGCTTTTAAAGTTTTAAGTACTTTACCAGTTTTACCTTTATCTTCGCCAGATAAAACTTTAACCATATCGTTTACTTTAATCTTCATATTTCCTCCTATAAAACCTCAGGAGCTAAAGAGACAATTTTCATATAATCTTTTTCTCTTAATTCTCTAGCTACTGGTCCTAATACTCTCGTACCAATTGGTGATTTATCATCTTTAATAAGTACACAAGCATTATCATCAAATTTAATATAAGAGCCGTCTTCTCTTCTTACGCCTTCCACAGTTCTTACAATAACTGCTTTAACAACTTTACCTTTAGGCATATTACTATTAGGAATGGCTTTCTTAACAGTACCAACAACAACATCGCCAATGTTGCCACTTTTAACTTTACTACCACCCATAACTCTAATAACTAGAAGTTCACGAGCACCAGTATTATCAGCAACTTTTAATCTTGTTTCTTCTTGAACCATAAGTATTACCTCCTAAAGTACAACAGCTTTTTCTAAAACTTCTACTAATTCATATTTCTTTAATTTAGAAATAGGTTTCGTAAGTCTTATTCTAACTGTATCTCCTATTTTAGCTTTATTTTCTTCATCATGTGCATGATATTTTTTAGAATATTTTACACGTTTATTATATAGTGGATGACGTTTGTAAGTTTCGACTAAAACAGTGATAGTTTTATCATTTTTGTCACTTACAACTTTACCAACTAATTCTTGAACTCTTTTAGCCATTATTTAGACGCCTCCTCTAATTCTCTTTCTTTAAGAACAGTTTTCATTTTAGCAACATTTCTTCTTAGTTCTCTTAAAACCACGGGTTTATCAAGAGTACCATTAGCTTGTTGCATTCTTTTTGTGAATAAATCTTCTTTAGTTTCAATTATCTTTTTCTTTAAATCAGCATCAGATAATTTTCTAATTTCTTTAATATCCACTTTTATTCACCATCCTTTTTAATGAATTTACATTTGATTGGTAATTTATGAGAAGCAAGTCTTAAAGCTTCTCTAGCTGTTGCTTCATCAATATCACTTATTTCAAACATAATTTTACCTTCTTTAACTACGGCAACATATTGTTCAACGTTACCTTTACCTTTTCCTTGACGAGTTTCTAAAGGTTTCATAGTTAAAGGTAGATGTGGGAAAATATTAATAAATACTTTACCACCACGTTTCATATAACGAGTCATTGCAATACGAGCAGCTTCGATTTGTCGAGCAGAAACCCATGCTCCCTCTAATGCTACAAGACCATAATCACCTTTAGTTAAAGTAGTATTTCCTTTAGCATGACCATCATATGTTAATCTATGCGACTTTCTGTATTTAGTCCTCTTTGGCATTAACATCTAAAGTCGCCTCCTTTTTAATTTGTTTCTTACTAGGTAGAATTTCATCTTTATAAATCCATACCTTTACCCCAATTTTTCCATATGTTGTATTAGCTTCGCTTTGCGCATAATCAATGTCCGCACGAATAGTATGTAATGGAACTGTACCTTCAGTATAACCTTCACTACGAGCCATTTCTACTCCATTAAGTCTTCCACTTACTAAAGTTTTAATTCCTTTAGCGCCAGCTTTCATTGTATCTCTAATTGCTCTTTTTTGTGCTGCTCTAAAAGGAGCTCTATTTTCAATTTGCATAGCAATATTATCCGCAACTAACTTAGCATTTAAATTAGGATTTTTTTCTTCAACAATGTTAATAAATACTTCTTCATTAACAAGAGCTGAAACTTTTTTGCGTAATTTTTCGATGTCTTCACCACCACGACCGATGATTACACCAGGTTTAGCAGTAGTGATTGTAACATCAGCTCTATTTTTCTTTCTTTCAATAATAACAGAAGAAATAGATGCATCTTTTAAATTCTTTAGGATATATTCACGAATTTTTATATCTTTATTTAAGTTATCAGCATAATCTTTTTTACTATACCAACGTGAATCCCAATCTTTATTAACACCTAAACGGTAACCGATTGGATTAACTTTTTGTCCCATTATGCATTTTCTCCTTCCATTTTATTGTCTGTAACAACTACTTTAATATGACTTGTTCTCTTATCATGTCTATCAACATTACCACGAGAAGCAAATTGAATTCTTTTTAATACTCTTCCCGGATTAACAAAACATTCTTTAATAACTAAATCACTTTCGTTCATTCCATTATTGTTAACAGCATTTGCAACAGCAGAATTTAAGACTTTAAGAATTAATCTGCTAGCTTTTGTATTTGTGGTTTCTAGTATATTTCTTGCGCTTTCTACATCTTTTCCTCTAACTAAATCCATAGTCATACGAGCAAGACGAGGTTTAATAATTGCGCCTTTATGTATTGCGTAAGCTTCCATTATTTATTACCTCCACCAGCATGTCCTGTAAACTTACGAGTTAATGCAAACTCGCCAAGTTTATGGCCAACCATTTCTTCAGTTATATATACTGGAATAAAGTCTTTTCCATTATGTATGGCGATTGTATGGCCAACAAAATCAGGATAAATAGTACTTCTTCTTGACCAAGTTTTAATAACTGTTTTCTTATTTTCTTTATTTAATTCACGAACCTTTTTTAAAAGTGAATCTAAAACATAAGGTCCTTTTTTCAAACTTCTTGCCATATTATCCTCCTATTTACTCTTCCTACTGATAATTAGTTTTTCAGAAGCTTTTTTAGTTTTACGAGTTTTATGACCAAGGGCAGGTTTACCCCAAGGTGTCATTGGACTCTTACGCCCGACAGGTGCTCTACCTTCACCACCACCATGTGGGTGATCGTTAGGGTTCATTACGCTACCACGGTTAGTAGGTCTAATTCCCAAATGTCTTTTTCTTCCGGCTTTACCAAGATTTACTAAGTTAGCATCTTCATTACCAACAACACCAATTGTGGCAATACATACGCCTAGTATTTTTCTTGTTTCGCCTGATTGTAAACGAACTATTACATATTTACCATCACGGCCTAGAATTTGAGCACCAGCACCAGCAGCACGGCAAATTTCGGCACCCTTACCAGGTTTTAGCTCAATACAATGAACCATTGTACCAACAGGAATGTTTTGTAAAGGTAAAGAGTTACCAACTTTAATATCAGCACCTTCGCCATTTTCAATAATCATATTAACTTTTAAACCGTTTGGCGCAATGATATATCTTTTTTCGCCATCACGATAATTAATTAATGCGATATTGGCATTTCTATTTGGATCGTATTCAATAGTTGCAACACGACCAGTTACCCCAATTTTATCTCTCTTATAATCAATAACCCGGTATTTCTTAGTATGTCCTCCACCAATATGGCGAACAGTAAGTTTACCTTGATTATTTCTTCCACCAGTTTTATTAACTTTAACAACTAAAGATTTAGTAGGATTATTTTTAATAGTAATTTCTTCATTACCTAATGTACTCATTCCCCTACGTCCATTAGTTGTAGGTCTAAAATGTTTTATTGCCATTATTTAATTCCTCCTATAAATCTATGGTAGAGCCTTCATTTAGAGTAACAATAGCTTTCTTATAAGCTTTAGTAGTACCCTCATATCTTCCTACTCTACGTTTTTTCGTTTTAGTATTTAAAGTATTAACACTTTTAACACTAACTTTAAATGCTTCTTCAACAGCATATTTAATTTCGTCTTTTGTAGCACTTTTGCTAACTTTAAATGTATAAACATTATTCTTTCTAGCATTCATGCTTTTTTCTGTAATAACTGGCGAATAAATAATATCACTATAATGTTTCATTATTTAATCCCCTCCTCAATTTGTTTAACTGCATCTTCTTCAACCACTAACATATCAGCGTTTACTAAATCATAACAGTTAATTTCATCAGCCATTAAAACTAGAACATTGCCTAAATTTCTTGTAGCCATATAGAAATTTTCATTTTCATCTTTCGTAACAAAAATTACTTTTCCTTTTAATTTTAAATCCTCTAACATTTGAACAGCATCTTTCGTTTTTAATGAATTAAATTTAATATCATCAACTACTACTAGAGCTTTATCTTTTACTTTATATGTTAAAGCAGTTTTTAATGCTAGGCTTCTTTCCTTTTTATTAATCTTGAATGTATAATCTCTTGGATTAACCCCAATAGGAATTCCACCACCACGCCATTGTGTAGCCCGAATACTACCTTGACGAGCACGGCCTGTACCTTTTTGTTTCCAAGGCTTTCTACCACCACCAGATACTTCTGCTCTTGTCTTAGTTTTTCTTGTACCTTGACGCATACTATCTAGTTGTAAACGAATCATCTTCTTTAATGCATCATCATTAACTTCAATATTCCATATTTTACTATCAAGAGTAAGGTCCTTAACAACTTCACCCTTTAAATTTTTAACACTTATCTTTGTCATTTTAAGCACCTTTCTAAAGACTAATTATTAGCCTCAGGATTTTCTTCTTTAGTTTCTTCGCTAGCTTCTTCTTTTGATTCAACTTTTGATTCAGCTTCTTCAACAGTTTCTTCTTTTACTTCTTCTGTTGCAGTTTCTTCAACTTCCGTTTCTGTGTTTTCAGTTTCCGTATTTTCACTTACTTCTTCAACAACTTCATCGACAACAGTTTCAGCATTTTCATAAGTAACTATTTCTTTTGGTTCAGCCTTTCTTGAATTTTTAATCGCGGTTTTAATATAAACTAAAGAATTTTTGGCTCCTGGAATATTGCCACTAACTAAGATGTAATTTTCTTCTGCATTAACTTCAATAATCTCTAAATTTTGAATAGTAACGGTTTCAACACCCATATGGCCTGGTAATTTCTTACCTTTTAATTCTCTTTTTGGTAACATTGTACCTAAAGAACCAGGTCCTCTATGGTAATGGGAACCATGTCCCATAGGTCCACGAGATTGATTCCACTTTTTGATAACACCTTGTGTACCTTTACCTTTTGATGTACCAGTTACATCGACTACTTCGCCAACACTGAATACATCTACCCCAATTTTATCTCCAACATTATAAGTAGCATCTACATCTCTAATTTCTTTTAAGAAGCGCTTAGGTGTAGTGTTTGCTTTTTGTGCATGCCCAACTTCGGCTTTGTTTGCACCATTCTTTTTCTTTTCAAATACGCCAAGTTGAATCGCATTATAGCCGTCTTTTTCAACTGTTTTAACTTGCATAACAACATTTGGTTCACAAGATACAACAGTAACTGGAATTAATTTACCATCTTTGGTAAATACTTGTGTCATTCCAACTTTGCGTCCTAAGATTCCTTTCATATTCTACTTTCCTTCCTTTAATTTTTACTTGTTTTAATTTCGATGTCAACGCCACTTGGTAAATCTAAATGACTTAAAGCATCAATAGTTTCTTTACTTGGATTTTTAATATCAACAAGTCTTTTGTGAGTTCTTCTTTCAAATTGTTCACGAGAGTCTTTATACATGTGAACCGCTCTTAAAACAGTAAATTTTTCAATCTCTGTTGGAAGAGGTACTGGTCCAGATACTTCCCCACCTGTTCTTTTTACAGTCTCAACAATTTTAGAAGCTGCGATATCTAATAAACGATGATCGTATGCTTTTAAATTGATTCTAACTTTGTTTGACATTTTTAAATGTCCTCCTTTCGCCTATATCTAGTATAGACTTGCTCAACTCGAATTCCCTGAATTACCAGAATAATATTTACCAACTTATCCTAGCGTATCAGCAACCTCGCGCATCCTCGCAGTCATACGAATATCATTATAGCACACTAATTATATGAAATGCAACAAAAAAATTGCAATTTTTCACACTTTCTCTTTACAAAAGCAAAAACCCCAAAAGTATGGGGTTAATAGCTAGATTAATTTCTTTATTAACCGCGGATTAAAAGCTTTCATTATTGATAACTAAAAAGGCAATATTTTATAATAAATTCAATTTTCATGAAAAAAATGAGAAACACTCTCATTCTTTCTTAAATTGGGACTAACACTTAATTTATCATAAATTCTGCGGCTACATATAAATCTTCTTCTGAATTATTATATTTATAGCTTTTAACTAAACGATATAAACCACTCTCTAACTGTCCATATGTATATAGCAAATCTACCCCAAATTCTATAAATTCATCGGGATTTAATTGATGAGGTTGAAGATAAAAACCAATATTTTTTATCGGTTTAACCTTATACCAATTATCTTCTTGCTTTCTTTCTAGGCGAAATTCATCACTATAAACTATGGGTTCATCACTATTATTGGTAAGAATAAATGTTACAATAGTGCTTGTTAAGGTGTCTTCTTTTAATTTCAAGATAACATTATCATTAGTTATTTTAATGGTGGAAGGAGCTGGCTCTTTACTTTCATCTTGAACCTCTTGTATTTCACTACAACCCGCAAGTAATAAAACCATGCCTAAAATAATTGCTATTTTTTTCATAAGTACTCTACTTCCTATCTTTTGATGGTTTAAGTATAACATTATTTACTAATTAAAAAAAGAATGAATTAATCATTCCTTAGTAAAAGTTGTTAGAACATATTGCCACCAAAGATTTTTTAAATCATTTAAGAAAATATTACCAGCTTTATCATTATTTATATTAGCAAGAATATTATTTATTTCTTTTTCGGTTAACATGGCTTCTTTAATGTAGTTATCGATAGTTAATTTAGGATAGTCAGTATTCTTTAATTGATAGTTATTAGTAATAAGCATCTTAAATTTATTCGTTTTTATATCGATTTTTAAATTCCCGTCTTGTTTATTTAAGGTGTGTTCAATATTAATGGTATTATTATTAATGTTAAGTTCAAGATTAAAACTATCTTTGATATTAATACTGCCAATGTCTTTTTTATCGAGAGTTATATTGTACTTATCTTTATTTCTTATTAATTGAATATCTTTTATTCCTTTTACAATTATTTTTTCTAACTTACTATCTTTATTTATATATAGGTTTATTTCTAAGCCATTATTAAATGGTTGCCAATTCTTTTGGAGTTTTAATGCCCAATCTCTCACTGTATTTAAATCAGTTTGCATAAGACTAGCAAAACTAGTTAATAAATTATTATTGTAAAGAATATTATCTAAACAATTTTTAATATAAGTATTTAATTCATCTTTATTTAATATTAACTGATAATTAGTTAGCTCATCAGCTTTTTCCTCTTGAAAGTATTCTTCTTTTAAATTGCTTTTCCCTATTTTAATTAGCTCGTGAAAAATAGTTTTCAAATTACTTTTGATACTCCAAAAATTAGTCAATTTAGTTTCTAATAAAATGTCCTTATCATAATAAGTTCCTAAATTTAAATAAGCATCACTATTTATAAGATTAAACTGCATCTTAGGTAAAGGACTATTTTGATAGGTTCCTTCATATAAAATAGTTAAATTCTTATTCTCTTCATTTAAAGTTAAATCATAAGACAGAACCATATTATTAATAAGATTAGTGATATCTTTGAATTTAGAATTATTAATATCTAAAGATACACTTAAATTACCTATGATATTATTATATTGATTATTATCTAGAGTGTTTACTAATTTATCTTCTAATTTAGCCAAAGCTACATAATAGTAATTAATTTTTTCAACTTTTTTATTTTTAAATGTATTTAATAAGACTAATACTATAATTAAAATTATAATAATACATAAAGGTAAAACAAATCTTTTTTTATTTTTTTCACCCTTAATATTTATAATCATAATTAATCCAATCTATTTATTTTTCAATAAAATATGCGTAGTATTCATCAAAGGTTATTTGATGTTCATGAATGTAAGTGGCAACTTCTACCCCTACATAACGATAATGCCATGGTTCAAATTCATAACCTGTAATATATTCTTTCCCTTGAGGGAATCTTTCAATGAAACCATATTTATAAGAATTTTCTTTTAACCAAGCATACTCTTTGGTGTTTTCAAAATGGGAATTACTGTCCGCGGTTATAATGTCAGAAACTAAGCCAGTTTGATGTTCAGAATATCCTGCCCGGGCTGATGTATTATCCGCGTATTCTTGACCTCCTTGTTTAACATAGTTATTATACAAAGTTTCTTGTCTACTATAACTACGATAAGCTGAAACATTATATAAATGGATGCCATCTACGGACGCATTATCACACATATCCTTAAAATGTTCATAAGCCTCTCTTTGCATTTGGAAGGTTCCATAAGTATATGTACTACTCATAGAAACTAAATCCGGTTCATAGTCTGATGGTAATTTGTGATATTTATTAACTAAGACGAGAATGCCATCAGCTAAATTAGAAGCGGTATCATTGGTGTAAAAATCATAATCAATGTTAGCGTTAACGCTTCTTACAACTTCAGCAGGTTCTTTATCCGGATATTTTTTAGCATAACTTAGATAACGCGTTAAATTTCTTTCTAAAAAGTAAGTTTCATTTCGCAATGCTTGTTCAACGGGGTCAATAGTTGTATTAACATGGCTATCATTATTACCAGGTGTTTGGTTGGGGGTCACTTCATCACTTTCCCTTCTTTTTTTTAAATATGCTACACTACTAAAGCATATTACAGTTAGTAATAATAATATTACAATAATTCTAATTAATTTTTTCTTTTTTTTATTCATTTTCTCTTACTTCCTTACTTAAGCAAAATTTCCGTATTTTTCATCTCTTCGGGAATAGCTATATCCATATATTCTAAAATAGTTGGGGCTACCATTGTTAAATCGCCTTCTTCTTTTAATTTAACACTTTTATCTAATATAATAAAGGGTACTTTACTTAAAGTATGTGTGGTTACTTTATTACCATTAGAGTCAAGCATAATATCAGCATTCCCATGATCGGCAAGAATAATAACCTTATAAAAATTCTCAAAAGCATTTTCAATGATTTTATCTAAGCATAAATCAACAGCCATACATGCTTTAACTGTGGCTTCAAAATTACCCGTATGACCTACCATGTCGGGATTAGCAAAATTCATTAGAATAAAATCATAATCTTGCACCATACATTCAATACATTTTTTCGTAATACCCACGGCGCTCATCTCCGGTTTTAAATCATAAGTAGCTACCTTAGGTGATGGAATTAAAAACTGATTACATTTTTGAATTTTGCCATTATAACCTCCGTCAAAGAAATAAGTTACATGGGGAAATTTTTCTGTTTCCGCAATTCTGGCTTGGGTTAAATCTAACTTTTCTAAATATAAACCTAAAGGATTAGTAATTTTTACTTCATCAATAAAATTATTAGTAGGAATATCTTTATCGATAGGTAAAAAAGAATAAACTTTTAAATCAGGCATTGGGAAAATATTAAAGAAATTAAATTCTTTATTGGTAAATGTTTGCAATATTTGTTTAGCGCGGTCAGCTCGATAATTAAGCCAAATCAAGACATCGCCATTCTTGATGAGATTTTGACTTGCTATCATCGGTTTCATAAATTCATCAGTTATGTTATTATTGTACATTTCGTTTAAGGCTGTTTTTATATTACTAATGCTTTTACCTACGCCTCGACATACTAAATCATAGTATACTTTTGTCCGAGTATAATTTTTATCCCTGTCCATGGCGTAGTATCTACCACATATAGTGGCAATATCCCCTATTTTATAAGTTTTGATACTTTCTTCAATTTGGGCAATATATTTATAAGCATCATGAACTCCTGTATCTCTTCCATCTGTAATAACATGAAAGTGAATTTTTGTAAAACCATTCTTAACTAATATTTGATATAGTTTTAAAGCATCATCAATACCCGCATGTACATTACCATCACTAGATAAGCCCATTAAATGGATGTCTTTCTCTTTATAATTTAATAACTCTTGAAATTTTTCGTTGTTTAAGATATCACTAGCTAAAAAATCATCAACTAATGTTTCATTTTGTTTAATTAATCTTCCGGCTCCGATGGTTAAGTGACCTGTTTCACTATTACCAAATTGGCCATGATGAAGACCTACCGCCTCTTCACTAGCACTTAGTATAGAATGAGGATATTCATCCCATAACTTATTAAAGGTTGTCATTTTAGCGGCTTTAATGGCATTCCCGTATTCTTCATCTCTTAAACCAAAACCGTCTAATATAATAGTTAGAATTTTTTTCATAGTTTCACCATATTTATAATATATCATATTCTAAAGCTTTTTTAAATAATTAACATAAAAA
The DNA here is from genome assembly GCA_947626125.1 of uncultured Bacilli bacterium. Lineage (GTDB taxonomy): Bacteria > Bacillota_I > Bacilli_A > RF39 > UBA660 > SIG200. The sequence continues at coordinate 43,035 of CANQRA010000001.1, read as the reverse complement.
AAGTAAAAGATATTTCCTTTACTTAGTTATATATTAATTTTCCATCAACTTTTAATTTATCTGCGATGGTAGCTAAATATTCAGCATTCGTTGGCTTATCACGATTGATATTAATGCTATTACCAAAAATGCTTTCCATTAAGGATAAATCGCCACGGTTCCAACTTATTTCGATTGCATGTCTAATTGCTCTTTCCACTCTTGTGGGAGTTGTACTAAATTTTTTGGCTATCTCCGGATAAACATCCTTAGTTATATAAGATATCATATTCTTATCATTATATACTATTTGGACACCCTCTTTTATATATTGGTATCCGCGGACATGAGACGGAATACCTAAATTATGTAATAAATCAGTTAATGTCTTTTCATAAGCAAAATTACCTTGATTACTTAAATGACTTATTTGAGCCGCCAAAATTCTATTTTCTAGACTCGCAAAGTTTATAGGCTTTAACATATAATAAGTAATTCCATAAGACTTAGAATCTTCTAAAATATGTTCATCTTTGAAACTAGTAGTGACAATAACACTTTTATTAATGTTACGACTTTTCATTTCACTTAAGAAGTACAATCCATCCATCTTTGGTAATATTAAATCCATGACGATGACATCAACATCATTAATATTATTAATTAAATAACTTAGTCCTTCCTCTCCATTATTTTTACAAGCTACTACTTTAATTACTTCATGACTGCTAAAATACTTCTCTAAGTCTTTATTCATTGATGCATCGTCATCAATTACTAAGACTTTAACGTTGTTTTTCATTATTCTCTCCTCTTTTTGTACTGCTTGTAAACTCATTATAAAAGATTATTTGACAAAAATCCATAGGAAGTTTTGACAACATTTGTCTACCTATGTAAATATTTGTCGAATTATGTTTTCCAGTCTACAAAAATCGACATATTATGACTTTTTTATCGCTATTAAACAATATCCAGCTTTTGAACTAAAAGTTTTTGCACTATTTTGGCATATTTAAGATAGTCTTCATTCGTTTCTGCCAAAAGAATAATTAAGCCACTGCAATCCACTGAGGTTATAATAGGAACAATCGTAAAATAAGCATTAATGCCTAATTTTATTTCTTTAACCTTAGATATATAACTTTCTCTGTTATCAATTAAATCTTTTAAAGTGTCATCGAGGCTTTTTAATTCCAGCTCTTTTAAATTAGTACTTGTTGCTATTACCTTTTCTCGGTCTGTAATAATAATGCTTATATGGGCAGCATCAAAAATAATATTACATAAATTTTGACTAATATCTTTACTATTTTCTATTTGACTATATTTTTTTATAATAATGGAATTATCAGATGTATATATTTCTAAAGGTTCACCATCTCTAATTCCTAAGTTATATCTTATTTCTTTGGGAACTACAATTCTACCTAACTCATCAATTCTTCTAGTAATTCCACTTTTACTCATAACTACACACTCCTTTTTATAGTGTGGTTAGAATAAAAATAATTATGCGAATATATTTATTCGTGCCAAAAATGTGTAACTTTCACTAATTATTCGTGCCAAAAATGTGTAGTTAAGCTTGATTTTGCCCTTATTTTCTGTTATTTTATATTTAGGTGGAATTTTTATGAAAAGAAAAATATATCAAGACTTAATCACGTGGAAAAATAATGAAAATAAACCCTTAATCGTATTAGGGGTTAGGCAATGTGGAAAAACATATATTATTAATGAATTTTGCCAAAAAGAGTTTAAAAATTATCGTTATATTAATTTATTTAGGGATAAAGAAATTGTAGAACTATATCATTCCAATAAATCTTCCATTGAAAAATACAATGAATTAAAATTAATTTTAGATTTTGATTTTGAAAAAGAAGATTCTATTATATTTATTGATGAAATTCAAGAATCCGAAGAATTAATAGCTGAACTTAAATATTTTTGTGAAGAGCATAATAATGTTAAAATTATCTGTGCGGGTTCACTTCTTGGTGTTAAGTTAAAACGAAGTCATTTTTCTTTTCCGGTTGGAAAAGTGAGATTGCTTAAAATGTTTCCGATGGACTTTGAAGAATTTTTATGGGCAATGGGCAAAGATAGTTTAGCAAATCATATAAGAGAATGTTTTATTAATAATAAATCAATGGGCGACCCCCTACATAACATCGCTTTAAGATTTTATCGCACTTTTATAATAACCGGTGGGATGCCTGAAAGCATTTTAAGCATGATAAACGCAAATGAAGATTACACCAAATATAGTGAAAATACTTTAAATGATATTATAGAATCTTACTTTAATGATATGAAGAAGTATGTCATATCTGATGTTGAAACTTTAAAAATAAGAAGATTATATGATTCTCTTCCCAACCAACTTTCGAATGAATCACATAAATTTCAATATTCCAAAATTGAAAAGCAAGCGAGAAAAAGAAACTATGAATTATCACTTGATTGGTTAATAGCTAGCAAACTGGTTATTGTTGCCCATAATGTAACGTTACCAGAAATTCCATTAGAGGGTTTTAAAGATTCCGAGACATTTAAAATATATTTAAGTGATGTAGGAATACTTAGAAATATTTTAAAAATTAAAATGATTGATATTTTAAACGATAATCTTTCTTTATATAAGGGTGTTATCACGGAAAATTACGTTGCTAATCAATTAACTACTAATGGTTATAATTTATATTATTGGAAAAATAATAATGAAAGCGAAATAGATTTCTTGTTATATAATGATGATGGCATTATCCCGATAGAAGTTAAAGCGGCAGATAATACCAAATCTAAAAGCTTAAAAATATATATGGAAAAATACAATCCACCATACGCTATAAGAATAAGTACAAAAGATTTTGGCTATGATGCAAAAACAAAAATTAAATCTATTCCATTATATGCGGTATTTTTGCTATAAAAAAGTTATCAGTCTTCGAAATGGACCGATAACTTTTTTAATTATCTTTAATCGCTAGTAATAATTTAACTAAATAGTATACATAATGTTCTGGTAAACCCTTATAAAACAAAGCAATAATAATATTTTTATGTTGATATTTGATATTAAATTTGTTGGAAATAGACATGGTTTCTAATAAGAGTTTATCGCCTTTAATGTTATTAGATAATTCTTCCGGTAAGATTATTTCCACCGTTCTATCGGTAACATTAACTTTCGTAATATTAAGCATCTTACAAAGATTAGTAAACCATTCTTCGTACATATATATTTCTAAGTCTTTATCAATGGCCCCAAAACGATCTATTAATTCTTCTTTAATTTGTTCTAATTTAGCAAAAGAATCAATGCTATTAATTTTTTGATGGATTTCAATTTTGATATCTTCATCACTAACATAGTCATCTTTAATATGCGTAGATACCTCGATTAAATTGGTATTAGTATCATCCTCTTCTTCAACATATTCGCCTTTTGCTTTGGCCATTTCATCTTCGATTAACTTAGTATAAAGAGCAATACCAACCGAATCCACAAAGCCTGCTTGTTCACTACCAAAGATATCGCCAGCTCCACGGATAGCTAAGTCACGCATAGCAATTTTGTAGCCACTGCCTAAATTAGTAAATTCTTTAATAGCTTGCAGTCTTTTAATAGCTATATCATTAAGCATTTTCTTGGGATCATATAATAAATAAGCATAGGCAACTCGGTCACTACGACCAACACGACCTCTTATTTGATAAAGTTGAGCTAAACCAAAGTTGTCGGCATCATAAACAATTAAAGTATTAGCATTAGAAATATCTATACCATTTTCTATAATCGTTGTACAGATTAAAATATCATATTTATAAGAAACAAAATCATCCATGATTGTTTCCAACTCTTCTTTATTCATTCTTCCATGGGCATAAGTAATGCGCGCATCGGGAGCAAGTTTCGCTATTTTGTCAACAATCAGAGCCAAGGAATCAATCCGATTATATAAAATAAAGATTTGTCCTTTACGACCTAATTCTTTATAAATGGCATCTTTAACTATAAGGTCTTGTTCTTCAATAACATAGGTTTGTACTGGATAACGATTTACTGGTGGCGTATCAATAATGGATAAATCTCTTAACCCTGATAAAGCCATTTTTAAAGTTCTGGGGATTGGGGTCGCCGATAAAGTTAAAACATTAACATCATTCTTAAATTCTTTAATTCTTTCTTTATGTTTTACCCCAAATCGTTGTTCTTCGTCAACGACTAATAGACCTAGTTTACTTGGAACTACATCATTACTTAATAAACGGTGGGTACCAACTAAAATATCGAGACTTCCTTTAGCTAAATCTTCAAGAATGCTTTTTACTTCTTTAGGGGTTGTAAAACGATTTAAAAGACGAATATCTACCGGAACATCCTTAAATCTTTCTTTGATAACATTATATTGTTGTTTTGATAGAATAGTCGTTGGACACAAATACATAACTTGCCGATTATTAACGACAGTTTTAAAGATAGCTCGCATAGCTACTTCGGTTTTACCAAAACCCACATCGCCACATAAAAGACGGTCCATGGGGACTGTACTTTTTAAATCTTTATCTATTTCATAAATAGCTTTCGTTTGGTCTTTTGTTTCAACATAAGGAAAAGCACTCGCAAAAACGCTTTCTAAAGCATCATCTTTATAAGCTTCTCCTTTCACACTAATTCTCTTTTGATACAAATCTAACAAATATTCCGAAATATCTTTGGCCTTAGCTTTAATATAATTTTTGGTTTTAGCCCAACTAGTAGAGTTTAATTTATTTAATTTAGGGGCGGTTCCCTCTTTACTAGAATACTTATAAATATTATTTATCTTTTCTACAGGAATATAGACTTTATCATTATCATCATACAATATTCTAATATAATCTTTAGCTAAGCCATCTTTGGTTAAAGTTACTAAGCCATCATAAATACCTATACCATGAGCAAGATGAACGACATAATCACCCTTTTCTAAGTCATCAAAAGTTTTAATTTTTTTACCTATATGTAAATTATTCTTATATTTAGCATTTTCATTAATTTTTATGCCAATATCATATTCGGAAATACAGACAATATCGTTGATGATAAAACCTTTAGTAATCTTTTGCTTAATAATGTTGGCATCAGGAATTAATTCTTTTATCTTTTGCACTTCACTATTTTTTGATAAGTAAAAATAAACTTTTTTCTTTTCTTTGAGCCATTTAGCATATGTTTCTTGTAAATAAGGAAAATTCTCATTAAATGAGGGCGCGTCACAAATGGAAACATCGGACATATTATTAATATTATCGATATACAACTCATACTCTGGTTTAATATCATCGAGTTCATACATATACTTCGCATTTTCCTGTGTTTCTTCTTGGTATTCTAAGATTTCCTCATTAAGATTTTGATACGCTACCTTAATTTGATTGTAATTTAAATATATAACTATAGGATTATGCATGTAATCGTACAAAGAACTTTTATTCACTGATTCGATTTCTTTAAAGGGTTTTAAAGTAATCTCTTTAATTTCCGCGATAGTTCTTTGCGTATTTTCATCAAAATAACGAATAGACTCTATAGTATTACCAAATAGTTCAATTCTAATAGGATGTTCTTCATTAATTATATAAATATCTATGATAAATCCTCTTAAGGAATATTCGCCACTTGTTGTAACAATAGATTCTCTTTTATAGCCATATTCTTCTAAAGTATTAATAAAATCTTCTCTATTTAGCTCCGTATCTTTTTGCAATAAATATGCTGTTTGGGTGTTAACATCCGCGAGAAACTTGAGATAACCCATTAAGTTAGTAATAACCACACAGTTTTCTTTCTTTAAATGTTCTAAAACATTTAATCTACCAACAGTAAATTCGGGAGACATGGCTAAAACTTTGGAAGTAATAAAATCATCCATGGGAAATATTTCGGTATTATTTAAATGTTCTTTAATAACATTATATAATTTATTGCTTTCATATAAGTTACTTGTGACTAACAAAATATTTTGAGGCTTTTTCGTATATAAATTAGCCACGTAAAAAGCGATTAACTCACTTGTTAATCCATATGTTGTACTTCCATTTTCATAATTAAAATACTTATTTAGCTCCATAATTCCCCTTTAATTATTATAATGTGCAATTGCATAATCAAGAGATTCATTAACAAATAAATCGATGACTTTTTTGTAAGCTGGCATATTATTATTTAATAATGTTAACTCATCTTTTGTAAACTTAGAAAGAACATATTTGTCAGCAGGAATGAGGGTGTTTTTGCCTATTCCTATTTTTAGTCTACCAAATTCCATGCTGTTTAATTCACTAATTATTGATTTGATGCCATTATGCCCCCCAGATGAAGAATTCTTTTTTACTTTAAATTTACCAAGTTCTAAATCTAAATCATCTTGAATTACTAATATATCTTGCATATCTATTTTATAAAATTTTACTAATTTAGCTACCGATAAACCCGATAAATTCATATAAGTCATCGGTTTTACATATAATACATCTTTATCTTGGTCAAGATAAATATAACTTTCCATTTTAACTTTCCAGTTAACTTTACCTAAATAATTATCGAGGGTCATAAACCCCATATTATGACGAGTATTTTTATATTCTTTGCCTATATTACCTAGGCCCACGACTAATTTCACTTTTAACCTCCTTGAATAAACCTTGATAGGTTTTTAAATTGGCAATACATTTATCTGTTATTTTTATGCCATTTCTAGCTCCTTTAATGCATCTTACTAAAACAAGGGAAGGATTATTTTCTTCTTTCATTTTAATAAGGACAATATTTTTAACGGGTAAATGATATTTATTACCATATATAATTATTTCATCTAATCTTTCTACACGATGAATTAAGTAAAATTCTCCCTTTGTATTTAAATGTTTACTAGCAATATTAAATATTTCTTCTAAAGTGATTTTTATTTCATGCCGAGAAATAGCTAAAGATTCCCCTTCATTAAGCAAATCCGGATTTTCCACTTTAAAATAAGGGGGATTGCAAGTAATTATATCATACTTTTTTTGTCCTAAAACCTTTTCATGCTCTTTAACATCAGCATTTATAAGATTAATTTGCTCTGTTAAATTATTATATATGATACTTTCCTTACCTAACTCATGGATATCCTTTTGAATTTCTACTGCATCAATGGCTATTGAAGTAATATTGGATGCTCCAAGCTTAGTTGATAAAATTAAGGGAATGGAAGCATTCCCTGTACATAAATCTAATATATGTTTAACCCGATTATTTAAACGAACAAATTCTGCCAAAAGAATGGAATCTAGGGAAAATTTGAAACTATCACTATATTGATATATTTTTAAACCATAATCATATAAATCATTTAATTCTTTATTTTTTATCATGGTTATCCTCTAAAGGTAATTCTATTTCTTCTTTATTACTACCGACCAAAACTTTAAATTTTCGGTTTAAAATATCAATACTTATTACTTTTCCTTCCCCGGATTTAGTATTATAAACATCTCCCACGGAAGGCATTCCTGGTAAACATGCAACATACGCATCATTTTCATATTGCAAACAACATAAAAGTCTTCCACATACTCCGTTAATTTTCGAAGGATTTAATGCTAGATTTTGGTCTTTGGCCATATTCATGGATATCGCATCAATCCGGTTTAGAAATCTTTGACAACATAATTTTTGCCCACATACTCCTACACCACCAACAATTTTAGCTTTATCGCGCGCCCCAATTTGTCTAAGTTCAATTCGAGTATGATAGATATAAGCTAGTTTTCTGGCTAGTTCGCGGAAATCCACCCTTTCATCAGAAGTAAAATTAAATAGCAATTGGCTTTTATCAAAGGTAAAGGATGCATTAATCACGGCCATATTTAAATCTAATTCTTTAACTAACTCCCGACATTTTTGTAAAGCTTCTTCATTTTCTTTTAATAATTCATAATAAGTATCTGTATCTTCAGGAGTTGCTTTTCTAACTATATTCTTATATTCTTCATCTTTATTAGCTAATTCTTCCTTAATTATCCCTGTAATTTCACCATATTGTAGTCCTTTTTCAGTTTCTACTATAACATAATCTTTGATATTATAATCATCTTCTCCATTAAAATAATAGTTTTTGCCATTATTTTTAAATATCACACTATAAAGTTTCATTATTAATCACCTCAAATTCTATTACTAATCTATCTAAAAGTAATTCCACATTAACATTGTAACTAATTTCTTTTAATAATTCAATCAATAAATTAGTCTTCTTTTCTATATTGTTAAAGGAATATTTATTTAAAAAGCTATAGGGACTATTTTCTTCTAGTTCATTATTTAAAACGCTTTTATAAGTAAATAACATCATTTGTAAAAATACTTTTATATCACTTCTATCTAAATTTAAATTACTTAGATATTCCCTATTATACAAAATTTGCTTTCTTTTTTCTATTTCTATTTTCATTAAATATTCCTTGAGAATATTGTTTAATTCTTGATATTTATCTTCAGCAATATTTAATTCTTCATAATAAGCATTAGGAAAATGAGCCGTTAATTCTTGGCATCGACTAAGAATGGTTGGCAATATATTATCTTTTTCATTAGTAAGGAAAAAGCCAATTACATCACTATCAGGTTCTTCTAAAAATTTTAACATTGTATTGGCCGATTCTTTATTCATTTTTTCGGCATTTAAAATTATATACATGGATTCATTTGTGTAAATACTATTCTTAGCAAAAAAATTTTTTAATTCTAGAATTTGGGCTTTCTTAATAAATTCACCATCAGGAGCAATTATTTTTAAACTTGGTAAATTATTAATGTCAATTAAATGGCATAAGGAGCACTTATTACAATTATCACTAAAAGTATCAACGCAAAAAATGTTCTTTATGACATTCAAAAGAACTTTTAAACATTTATTAATATTATTTGTCGAAATTAAATAAGCATGAGCTAATTTCTTTTCATGATAATAATTCACTAAATTTTCTAAATCACTACAATTTATGGCTTCCTCCTAAGCTATTATGTAGAGAATCGCAAATAAAGATAATAACCCCGGAACTCCTAAGAAAGAAGTTACCCCAATTGTAAAGATATTAATTGGTAAATATACGCCAACATTTTTTAGCATAATGTTTATACCATATATAATACCGAAGGAAAAAACTATCTTTCTTAAAATAATTCCTAGAGTTTTTTTCATTTTATCACCTAATAAATTATATAAGGCTTTCCTTTTTTTATTCGGAAATTTGTTTACGGTCCTCTAATGCTTTATCTAGTGTAATTATATCTAAGTAATCTATCTCAGCACCCATAGGTAAGCCATAAGATAATCTAGATATAGTTACATCTTTTTTCTCAAATATTTTTTTAATATACAAGGTTGTTGTTTCACCCTCAATTGATGATTTTAATGCAAGTATAAGTTCCGGATTTTTCAACCCTTCAACTCTTTTTACTAAAGAAGAGATATTAATATCTTCCGGGCCTATACTATCCATCGGAGATATTAGACCATTCAAAACATGGTAAACTCCCCGATAATTACCTACTTTTTCAAATGAAAAAACACTTTTATAATCCTCAATAACACATATTAATGTTTTATCCCGAGATTCATCACTACATATTGGGCAAACATCATTTTCCGTCAAATGCCCACATATACGACATTGTTTTAGATTCTTTTTAGCTTTAACTATATCATCAGCAAAGTTTTCAATGTCGGAAAGGGGAATATCTAAAGTAGCTAAAGCCATTCTTTCGGCAGATTTTTCCCCCACTCCTGGTAATCTCTTATAAAAGTTAATTAATTTTTGCAATAATTCTGGATATATCATTTTACATCAACCCATCTAAGGCACCTGCGTATTGTCCTAATTTTTCGTTCATTGCTTCATTAATTTGAATGAAAGCATCTTTAGTTGCTATTTGAAACATATCTTCTAATATTTCTTTATCATCTTCTTCAATAGGCCCTTCTTTTAAGATATTTACGTCTTTAATTATTCTGGCCCCAGAAAAAGTTACTTCTACCCATTCAGATTTACCAACAAATTCCATTTTTTCTAGTTCTTCTTTTTTTTGGGTAATGTCTCTTTGCATTTTTTGCGCTTGAGCTAAAATATTTTGCATATTCATATTTTTCACCTCCCTTAAATAATCTCAACTATACAATTTCAACCTTTGATAAATCAAAAACGTCACTAACCATTTCTTCTTTATCAACAGTTTCTTCTTTTTCTTCTATATATTCATATGCTTTTTTATTTTTTAAATTTTTAATATATTCAGCTTTTTCTTTATCCCATCTTTCTGAAGTCAAGAAAATTATTTTATAGTTTTTATTTAATATTTCTTGAAGAAATTGTTCAATTTCTTTTAACATTTGATTAGCTAAAGGTGCCGTATGATCATCATTAGTTTTAAATATTAAATTATTAGGAGAAGCCGTAACAACATCACTATCTAATAGAATGCTTTTTATTTTTCCCGGAATATTAACATTCATTTCTACTTCTTCCATCTCTTTTTTTGCTTGTTCTAAATAATTTTTTTGTGCTTTAGCAAAGCAATTATTTATTCTTAAATTAACTAGGGTTTCTGTGACTTCTGTGGTTCCCGTAGCTTTCGCATTCTCCTTGATGGTAGCTTGATTTTTTTCCTCAACTACTTGTATTTCCTCTGGTTCTTTTGGCGGTTCTATTTTTGCTTCATCTGCCGGAATGCTCCGAGAAATGCTAGGACTATTAAAGAACTCCAACAAAATCATTTCCAAGATTGTATATGAATCAACATTAACATTTATTTTGTTAAGACTATCAATCAAATTTAAAATCAACTTTTTGTAATCACTTATACTTAGTCTTTCTATTTTATTAGAAACGACTATATTTTTGGCTCTTACACTCGCTACATCAACAATTTTTTTTACTAAGTTTTTATAATCAACAGCTTTATTTTTAAATTCATTAATTAAATCTAAGCAAGAATTAACATCATTTTTTTCTACATAATTAATTAAATCTTCTATATTTTTCTTAGAAACTGTTTTAAATTGACTTTCTACTAAATCTAATGTGATTAAATCTTTATTTTTAGATAATTGGTCTAACAAACTTAAAGCATCACGCATACCACCTTCGGATAAATAAGCTATTTCTTCTAAGGCAGCATCTTCAATTTTTATACCCTCATCCGCACAAATTTTCTTAGTTCTTTCCACAATAACAGATGGTTTGATTTTTTGAAAATCAAATCTTTGACATCTCGATAAAATAGTAATTGGAACGTTTTCAACATTGGTAGTAGCTAAAATAAAGACGGCATGAGCAGGCGGTTCTTCAAGTGTCAACAATAAAGCGTTAAACGCACTTTGCGTTAGCATATGAACTTCATCAATTATATAAACTTTATATTTACCATTGGTGGGAGTAATTTTGATATTTTCAATTATCTCTCTTATTTCATCTACACCGTTATTTGAAGCCGCATCAAGCTCTATGATATCCGGATTTTCTTTGAAATTAAGGCAAAATTCACACTTGCCGCATGGCGAACCGTTTTCAGGATTAGCACAATTGATAGCTTTAGCAAAAACCTTAGCAGTTGATGTTTTACCTGTTCCTCGTGGCCCAGAAAAAAGATAGGCGTGAGAAATATTGTTGTTTATTATAGAGTTTTTAAGGGTTTTAATAATGTAGTCTTGACCAACGATATTCTCAAAATCATCAGGTCGATATTTTCGATATAAAACTTTATACTTCATGATGAATTCCTTTCTTATCCCATTATATCACATTACAACGTACTTTTACCAATTATTATCTTAATTTTTGAAAAAATTTTTGCAGCAAACATTTGTATTTGTTTTGAAGCTCCTCGCAATCATTTGTTTGTGTAAAACCATTTATTGTTGTTTCTTGGGGACTTTTCAACAAAAAATATACTTTTTTTAACCGACATTCTTTAATTACATGTGTACACAAAGTACATGGTTCTAATGTAACAAACATTTCACATTCATCTAATCGCCAATCGCGAATCTTTTTTTCTGCTTTTAAAACGGCCATTATTTCCGCATGACCTAAAACATTGTGCCGGTTTTGCCTATTATTATGGGATTTAGCAATTATCTTACCATTATAAACAATTACAGCACCAACGGGTACTTCCTTTTTTCTATACGCTTTAAGAGCTTCTTTAAAAGCTTGTTCCATATATTTGTTCATAAATTTAGTTCCTCAAAAAAAGCACACACAAATAGGGACCGATGTGGCTGCTGTTTTCCAACTCTGACCAGGTTACGATATATTTGTTGTGCAATAAGATAATAACATATAAAAGTTACTTTTTCAACATACTTTTTTAAATACAAAAATATTATGTAAACCAATTATTTCCCGGGAAATAATTTTGACAGTGTCAAAATTTTTATAGTTTCACGTGAAACATACAATATAAATCATAGAATTAAATAAATAATTATGTATAATTAAAATTAATTAAGAGTAATGCTAAATGCTTGAATAATGTTTTACACCAGCAATGTTTCACGTGAAACATTGCTTTAAGTAACATTTAAATATAAATAGTAACATAACATCTCGCGTGCTGTAATATGGAGCGTTCAAACCTATATTAAAAGCTCGATATAGGAGAGATGCGCCTTGCTAAAAGTTTAGCACATACATATTATATGTACAAATAAAATATTATGTAAACCAATTATTTCCCGGGAAATATTACATATTATTGGATTAAACAATTGATAATATACTAATAATATGCTTTTGTTTATGTGTGAATACATCGTATAAAAAATTGTAAAAGTTAATTTTAAAAAATGATTTGCTTTTCTCTAATGTTTCACGTGAAACATAAAGCGTTACTAATTAATGGAGTACGAATAAGTTTAAGCGACGGGTAAAAATTTGTTAAATATATCAAAAAATTAAACTTACTTTATTATGGCTTATCAGTAATGTATGAAACATTTATTGATATTTTTAAAGTTAACTTATCAGAGATATAAATTATATATTATGTAGTCCAATTATTTCGAGGGATATATTTAAATATATTAATATAATGACGTTTACCAAATTCATAATACATAAATTGTTTAACTTTTAAAAGAAAAGAATATAAAATTATGTAGCAATTTTTCTCTAATGTTTCACGTGAAACATTAGAGAAAGAATTTTGACACTGTCTAAATTTTAAATTATTCTTTTAGCAAAAAATAAAAATATTATGTAAACCAATTATTTCCCGGGAAATAATTTTTCAACAAAAAAGACACTAATTTGTAGTATCTTCTTGGTTTTCAACAATGTTTTTTTCTTCGTCACTATTAACAGGTACTATGTTATCTCCATTTTCCTCGTTTTTACTTTCGTCTTCGGCTTTATTAACAATACTAATAGTGGCAACAGTTTGATTATCTCGTAATGAAATTAATCTCAAACCTTGAGTTACACGACCTAAAATAGATATTTGTTCAACAGGTAATTTAATAGTAATTCCAGCATTAGTCATAATTATAACGTCTTTATCAACATCGACTATTTTAGCTGCAACTAAAACACCATTCTTTTCGGTTATATTTAAGGCTAAAACACCCTTACTACCTCTTTTTGTTTGTCTAAATTCACAAACATTTGTTCTTTTTCCGTATCCCTTTTCGGTAACGAGTAGAATAGTGGAGTCTTCATTAACAATTTCAAAGCAAATACATTTACCACCATCTAAATTAATGCCTTTAACCCCAGTTGCGGTACGACCCATTGGTCTTATCTCATTTTCGTTGAATTTAACCATTTTACCTTTATCACTACCAAGTAAAACAATATTATTTCCGTTTGTTTTTTTAACATCTAATAATTCATCATTATCGGCTAGATTAATGCATATTTTTCCTGTTGCCCGAATATTTTCAAATTCGCTAATTTTTGTCTTCTTAACAATACCTTTCTTTGTGGCAAACATTAAATATTCATTATCGTCTTCAGCAGATACTTTAAGAATTGAATTAATAGTTTCTTCCTTCTCAATTTGTAACAAGTTTACAATTGGAAGTCCTTTGGATTGTCTACTAAATTCCGGTATTTCATACCCTTTTAACCGATATACTTTGCCTTTATTACTAAAGAACATTATGTAATCGTGAGTTGATAAGTTAAGTAAATGTTCAACATAATCTTCATCGTTAGTAGTTAATCCTTTAATTCCAACACCACCACGATTTTGGACTTTGAAAGTATCGTTGGTTGTTCTTTTTATGTAACCTTTATTAGTTAAAACAACCATAACATCTTCCTCAGGTATTAATGACTCATCTTCAATGTATTCAATCGCTGTCATATCAATTTTAGTCCGACGTTCATCAGCGTATTTTTCTTTAATTTCTAATAATTCATTTTTAATTATTTCTAGAATTTTTTCACGGGAAGCTAAAATAGCTTTTAATTCTTCAATTCTCGCTAATAATTCTTTTAATTCTTCTTCAATTTTGGCTCTTTCTAAGCCGGTTAAACGACGTAACTTTAACTCTAGAATAGCATCAGCTTGAACATCTGTTAAACCATATTTGGCAATTAAAGTTTCTTTAGCAATAACATCAGTTTCACTATCTCGAATTATCTTAATAAAATCATCCAAATTATCAAGAGCAATCTTGTAACCTTCTAAAATATGGACTCTTTTTTCGGCTTTATCTAATTCAAATTGGGTTCGACGAATAATAACTTCCTCTTGGAAATTAATATATTTAGCAATTATGTCTTTTAAGCCCAATGTTCTTGGCACTTTATTATCTATCATTAAGAAAATAATGCCATAACTAATTTGAAATTGCGTATGCTTATATAAATTATTTAAAACAACTTGCGGATTAGCATCTTTCTTTAAAGTGATGGTTATTTTAACCCCATTTTTTAAATCTGTGTGATAATCAGCAATACCATCAATAATTTTATTATGAACAAGTTCAGCAACTTTGCTTTTTAAATCAGATACATTAACACCATAAGGGACTTCTTCTATGATAATGTGATGTTTACCGTCTTTTTCTTCAATGGTTGCTTTACTTCTTATGGTAATTGTACCGCGACCTGTTTCATAAGCTTTTTTTATTCCACTGTTACCTAAGATAATACCACCAGTAGGAAAATCAGGCCCTTTAATATATTGCATTAATCCATTTGTATCTATTTCAGGATTATCAATATAAGCCACACAGCCATCAATTACTTCGCCTAAATTATGGGGAGGAATATTCGTAGCCATACCAACAGCAATACCCATAGTACCATTAACTAGAATATTAGGAAATCTTGAAGGAAGGACTTCTGGTTCTTTTTCTGATTCATCAAAGTTAGGCGTAAAATTAACTGTTTCCTTATTAATATCTCTTAGTAATTCAAGGGATAGTTTATCTAATCGGGCTTCAGTATAACGATATGCTGCAGCACCCGCTCCCGCGATATTACCAAAGTTACCATGGCCATCAACTAGAGGATAACGATAACTAAAATCTTGCGCCATTCTAACCATAGCTTCATAGATACTAGAGTCACCATGTGGGTGATATTTACCCATAACTTCACCAACTATTTTCGCGGATTTTCTATGGGGTTTATCAGGAGTATAACCTGTTTCATACATTGACCATAATATCCGACGATGAACGGGTTTTAAGCCATCTCGTAAATCGGGAACCGCTCTGGAAACAATAACACTAACAGAATAATCAATAAAAGAATCTTTAATTTCTTTGACTATATTATTTTCTTCTAATTTATCTTTATCGTGATTCATAAAAACCTCCTAAATATCCAAGTTTTTAACATATTCAGCATTTTCTTCGATAAATTTTCTTCTTGGTTCAACTTCTTCACCCATTAACATAGAGAATGCTTCATCAGCCGCTATGGCATCATCAACCGTTATTCTTCTTAATACTCTAGTATGAATATCCATGGTTGTTTCATTTAATTCTTCGGCATCCATTTCGCCAAGACCTTTCATCCGCGCAATTTCATATTTTGTATTTGGGTTTAAAGAAGCTAAATAACTATCTCTTTCTTGTTCATTTAAAACATACTTTCTAACCTTACCATGCGTTATTCTATACAAAGGTGGTTGGGCCGCATAAACATGGCCTGTTTCTACAATAGGTCGGAAAAAACGATAGAACAATGTTAAAAGAAGTACTCTAATGTGTGAACCATCGACATCGGCATCGGTCATGATAATGATTTTATCATATCTTAGTTTATTTAAATCAAAATTATCGCCAATTCCCGTACCAAAGGCTGTGATAATCGTTCTAATTTCTTCATTGGATAAAGCTTTATCTAAACGGGCTTTTTCCACATTTAAAATCTTACCTCTTAAAGGAAGAATAGCTTGGGTCATGGAATCTCTACCTTTAACAGCCGACCCACCAGCAGAATCTCCTTCGACAATAAATATCTCACAAACAGATGGGTCTTTTTCTTTACAATCTTCAAGTTTACCGCCAAAATTACTAACAATGTCTAAATCGCCTTTTCTTCTTTGAAGTTCTCTCGCATTTTTAGCAGCAACTCTGGCCCTAGCGGCCGTCATACATTTATCAACAATTATTCTGGCTTCCGCAGGATTTTCCATTAGGAATCTTTCAAAACCTTCAGAGAAAACATTATCCGCTAATCTTCTTACTTCGGAATTTCCTAATCTTCCTTTAGTTTGTCCTTCAAATTGAGGATTCGGATGCTTACAAGAAATAATCATTGTAAGACCTTCTTTAACATCATCACCCGTTAAAGATTCATCTTTTTCTTTTAAAATATTGGCTTTCCGAGCATAATTATTAATCACTCTCGTTAAAGCTCTTCTAACGCCTTCTTCATGAGTACCACCATCATGAGTATTAATATTATTAACAAATGAATAAATACTATCAGAATACCCCGAATTATACTGCATAGCTACTTCAAAGAAAACGCCATCTTCTTCGCCTTCTAAGTGAATAATCTCATCATGAATTGGGGTCTTGGAAGTATTTAAAAATTTAACATATTCCGAAATTCCCCCTTCATAAAGGAATTTTTCCCCAGTCGTATCTTCATTATCCCGGTCATCACGAATAGTTAAAGCAAGACCTTTATTTAAGAAGGCTAACTCTCTAATTCTTACTTTTAAGGTTTCATAATCAAAAATATCCGTATCAAAAATATCAGGGTCTGGTTTAAAAGAAACAACTGTCCCTGTTCTTTCCTTTTCACATTCGCCAATCATGGTTAATTTTTGGGTTGTTTTACCGCCATCTTCAAATTTAGCTTCATAAACTTTCCCATCTTTATAAACAGTAACGGTTACCCATTTAGATAAAGCATTAACAACAGATGCGCCAACACCATGAAGGCCACCGCTTACTTTGTAACCGCCTCCCCCAAATTTACCACCAGCATGCAAAACAGTATAAACCGTTTCTACTGTCGAAATACCCGTTTTTGGATGAATGCCAACCGGAATACCCCGACCATTATCTTTAACGGTAATGGAATTTCCTTTATTAATTATTACTTCAATATGATTACAAAAACCCGCCAAGGCTTCATCAATCGCATTATCAACAATTTCCCATACTAAATGATGCAATCCTTTAACATCGGTTGTGCCTATATACATACCAGGTCTTTTTCTAACCGCTTCAAGACCTTCTAAAACTTGAATATCACTTTCACTATAATGTAAATTTTCATCTTCCATATTCTTCCTCCTCAACTAAACCCTTATTCACTTTAAAAATAGAGGCTTTACTTAATAATTTCTTATTTATTCGATTTAATTCAGTTGTCGTTATAAATGTTTGAATATTATCATTAAGTAGAGCTATTATATTTTTTATTTTCTTATTATCTAAGGCACTAAATAAATCATCAAGTATTAAAATAGGTAATATGTTATTCTGTTCTTTAATAAGCTCAATTTCCGCTAATTTAAAAGCAAATATGGCATTCTTTTTTTGCCCGTTGCTTCCCCATTCACTAATATCTTTTTTATCTAAATAAAAGATAAGGTCATCATGATGAATACCATACAAAGTTTTCCCTAAAGCTATTTCCCGATTATAATTTTTTTCATACATTTCATTTATTTCATCTTTAGTTTTATTATTATAATCAGAACTATATTTAATGAATAAATCGCCTTCTTTATATATTTCTTGGTATTTAATACTTAAATATTCATTGATTTTATTAATAAACTTGAGTCTTAACTCGTATATTTTTAAGCCCCAATCTATTAATTTTTGCGTTAAAATATTCAAATAATCTTTCGAAGCATTACCATTAATATATAAATCTCTTAAGTAAAAATTGCGCTGTTTTAAAATAACATTGTAATTGTTTAAGTAAATAATGTATTCTTTTTCTAGTTTACTTATTTCAATATTTAACAGTTTTCTTCTTACTTGGGGAGATGCATTAAATATCATTTGTTCTTCCGGTTCTAATAAAACAATATTAATATTTGTTATATAGTCACTAACTTTTCTAACAATATTATTGTTAATTTTTACTTTTTTACCTTCTTTATTTAGTATTACTTGATAATTATTCTTGGTATCTTCTTCTACTTCTCCTTCTATTTTGGTACTTAACTCACCATTTTTGATTAACATTTTGTCATTGTTCGTCCGAAATGATTTGGTAATGGATAAAAAATAGATGGCTTCTACTAAATTAGTCTTGCCTGCCCCATTATTTCCATATATAACATTTAAATGATTATTAAACTCTAAACATAATTTTTCATAATTTCTGAAATTAGTTAATTTTATGGTGTTCAATTTCATAATTAGACCTTCTTTGACGTTATATTTAATAATCATGGTGTTTAAGTACACCCGTACCTAGTAATAATTATAACACAGATAACATATTTTTTAAAGCTAATTTACAAAATTTTCCCATTTTAAGTAATTATTTAATTTCATCATATTTATAATCATTTTTTCAAAACTATATTTTGATATTTTGGTCTTAAATATTTGATTATTTATACATTTGATTTCTAAATAATCCTCATTTTCCGTATAATCGATTATTTTATTTGCCACAATATATAAACATTCTTTGTCACGCATACTATTCATCGGAAGAAGAATAATATTTTCTTTCTCACTTATTAAAATAGGTACGCGATACTTAACATTAAGAATTTTTTGCACACTTTTAATGCGGCCATTTAAATTACTCCCATGCAACATACAATTTTCATCAAGGATTTTTTTAATACTTTTGTTGAAAACTACAAAGTTTTCAACATTATAAATAATTGTCTTCTTTTCTTGCTTTAAAATAGCTATTGTACTATCTTTAATTATGTAATTTCGCATGCAATTGCCCCCTAAAAAATAAAACTAATGCCTACTATAACATAGCAAAGTTAAATTTTTTGTCGAAGCATGGCTAACATGCAAAAAAATAACACTTTATTTGCAAAGCGTTATTTAATTTATTAATAAGTTTTAACTGGTAAAATAAGTTCAATTAATGATTCATCATCAACAGATTTAATTAAAATAGGTTTATCATCACCATTCATTAACAGTAAAATGTTGTTATCTTTAATAACTTTTAAAGCCTCTAACATATACCGAGAACTAAAAGCTATTTCTAATTTTTCTTTATTATTACATTCAATGGCCATCTTTTCTTCTGTTTTACCTATTTCACTAGCACTAGAAGAAATAACCATTAATTTATCATTTACTTCAATTCTTACGATGTTTTTATCTTTACTTTGGGCAAGTAAGGAAGCTCTATCTACGGCGTCATTAAACATTCTTAAATCTAAATTAATAATATAAGCAAAATCAGAAGGAATAAAGTGATTAGTATCTGGGTATTGACCACTTAATAAATTAGATTGAAATTCAATATTTTTATATTGAAATAATATTTTGTTATTAAAGATATGCATAATAACATCTTCGCCATCAGTTGTTAACATTTTTTCTAATTCATTAATACTTTTTCCGGGAATAATAATATTGATTGTGTTATTAATCATGGTATCTAAAGTAAGGCTTTTTTTCGCTAAACGATAAGAATCGGTAGCAATACATTCTAAACTATTTCCCGCAATCTTAACATTTACGCCAGTGAATAATAAACGTGCTTCTTGCGTTGATACAGCATAAGATGTTTCATTAATCATTGTTTTCAACAATTCATCTTTAAGAACAATAGGTTCCTTTGATTCATCTAGAGATATATTTGGATAATCAGCTAAATCATAACAATTTAAATTATATTCATTATTATCAGTATAAATTTTTATTTTTGTTTCATCTTCAGCTTCAAAGTAAATAATATCTGATGGCATTTTGCGAATAATATCAAGAATATATTTACTGCCAATAATCATACTTCCTGTTTTTTCAATTTTTTTAATATCTTTTTCTTTAATTTTAATTCTAATAGATAATTCCGAATCACTAGCGAATAAACTTAATCCTTCATTAGTTAAATCAAACTTAATCCCATTTAATATAGGTATTGTTGTTCTAGTACCAATGGCTCTTAACACATTTGTAAGTGATTCTAATAAAATATTTTTATCAATCGTAAATTTCATCTTTTTTCCTTCTTTCTTTTTTTATTATTTTAGTTATTATTATTTATTATACTGTTAATAATGTGGAAAACTTTATTTAACCTTTATATATCCTTAAAAAATGTCTGTGGAAAACTAATTACTTATCAACATTTTTTTAAACATTTATAACTTTGATTTTATTTCTTTGATAGTATTATTAAGCGTTTCATTATGTTGTAACTCTTCTTTAATTTTTTCACAACTAGCAACAACGGTTGAATGGTCTCTTCCGCCAAATTCAAAACCAATCTTTACTAAGTTTTCTTCGGTTTCAACCCGGCATAAGTACATGGCAATGTGTCTTGGCCACGCAATATTATTACTTCTTTTTTTGCTTTTTAAATCTTCGATTGTTATTTTATAGAAATCGGCGACCACTTTTTGAATATGCGAAATCGTATTTTCTTGATATATATTGTTATCAATCGAGTCTTTACAAGCTTCAATCGCAAAATCTAAATCAATATATTCTGGTGTATATAAAGCAGTATAAACAAGTAAACGATTAATGGTGCCTTCAATATGTCTTATATCACTCGGACAACCATTGGCAATATATTCAATAACATCTTTACTAACGCGGTCTTTAATACTAGTATTTTGAATTTTCTGCTTAATAATCTCACATCTTAGTTCAAAATCAGGTGGATGGATATCAACAGGTAATCCCCATTTAAAACGACTCCTTAGTCTTTCCTCAATCTTTTTTAAATCATCTGGGGAACGGTCACTAGAAATAATAATTTGTTTATTAGCTTGATGGAGGGCTTCAAAAGTATGGAAGAATTCTTGTTGGGTCATCGGAGAATCTACCAATAACTGAATATCATCAATAATTAATACATCAACATTGCGATATTTATTTTTAAAATTATTCGCATATTCAATGGCATCTTTTCCTTTATCTAATTTGGACATATCGACATATTCATCACGGAAGTCTCCACTTGTGGTATATAAAACTCGTTTTTTGGAATGGTCTTTGATATAATTACCTATCGCATTCATTAAATGGGTTTTCCCCGTTCCACTTTTACCATATATAAATAAGGGATTGCGAATAGTTCCAGGGGATTGAGCCACATTCATCGCCGATATAAAGGCTAGTCTATTGGATTCACCAACGACATAGTTATCAAAATTCAAATTAGGTTTTAAATTAGTATTCCAAGAGATTATTTGACTATCATTATTCTCATCTTTAACAGCTTCAATATTTATTTTATCGTTATATTCATCTTCAGTATAGAATTTAAAATCATAGTTAATACCCGTTAAAGAAAACATGGTATTATCAATTAAATCTAAATAAGTTGTTTTAAGTATTTGTTTATGAACAGGAAGAGGTACTTTAATAGTTATTTCTTTGTCATCCATGGAAATGAGTTCTAAGTCATGAAACCAGGCTGTATAAGTTGCTGGACTAACTTCGTTCTCTATTTCTTGCAAAAATTGTTTAAATAATTCATGTGTTTTCATACCTCACCCCACATTTCATATATATCCCAATTTCATTTTAACTTAAATGTATTTTTATTACAAGAAAAAAGTTTTGTTTTAAAGTTATTAACATAGTTTTCAACATCTTTTTTCTAGATAGAACCTATATTACATGATGTTTTCCACAATTTCAACAAATTTTTATTAACTTTGTTAACTTATTACTTTTTTGTGCAAAATTATTTTTGTGGAAAGTGTTGATAAGTTAATATTTAGTTTTGTTACAAGGATAAAAGAAGAGAAGTCATGTTAATATCTTTGTTGACAAGAAAAAAAGACAACGTAAAGTGTCTTAGTTTTCCACATTAACGGGATAAGGTCTTTTGTTTTAAATTATCTAGGTCAAAATAACGTATATTATAACTGTGAATATAGCCAATAGTTTTTAGTAAAGGAACTTCTATTATTTCTTTCATTAATATCTTTTTCTTTCTTCTTTTTAGCGATAACTTTTGCCATATTCTTTTATTTTTTTATCTAATTCGGGGACTAAATCCATATAAGGAATGACCCTTTGACTTATTATCTTATACATGGCGTTAATTCTTGTCCTAGCTAATTTCAAATAATTTATTCCATACATTTGAGCCATTTCCATATCATTTTTTCTTTGATAGCCATTTAACTCATAGTAATAACATAAAATTTCTCTTTCCAAATTTGTTAAAGGTACTTGTGCTACAATATTAGCAAAATCATGATGGAGCCAACTTACGGTTAAATCAACAACATTAATATTTTCTTTAATAGTTTGTAGAGCTTTATCGGGGTCATCTAAATAAGAAATTGATTCAATGATGGTTTTATCACTTAGAAAATGTCTAAGACTATGATTTATTCTTGCATAAAAATTTTGTCTACTTGTATTATATGGTTCATACAATTTACTACCTTCTATATCACTGTTAAAATAATAAATCAAAAGTTCCCGATTATAATCCGGAATATTAATTTGTTGCACTAATTCCTCTAATTTAAAAGGTGGTTCATTAATAATAACATCTTCAAAAGGCTCATCTTTTAAGCTCGTTAATATATTAGGCACATCATTTTCATCTATGTCATCAAAGGGTTCAAATGCCTTACTCATCCTGTTATTATAGTCTCTAAAATAGGTTGATATTGCAACATATATATACGTTGCTAATAATTTATTTGATTTTAAAAAGTGATTAATTGCTTCCATGATAGCAAGGCATCCCTCTTGATAAAGTTCGTTATAATTACCATGAGATGGAAGTTTTTTTTCAATAACTTTAGCATAATATCTAATAATTAATTCGGTTGTTTTTTCTTTATCGGTTAATAACATTTTTCTTAGTTTTCGCACTGTTTTTCCACTTAATTCAATACTTTCTAACTTAGATTCTTTATTAGTTTGGTAGTAGTCACTTTCTGTATGGTCTATGTAATCTTCCATTTCCTTGGCAATCAAGTTATTTTGCATTAAATAAGCTCTTAATAAAAGAAAGGCTATTTCATTATCATTAACATCTGCACTAACAGTATCTAAGTCTTGATAGTCTTTAATATTTTGCACAATAGTTTCTAGGATGCTATTTAAAATTCTATTATCCATGACGATATCATATATAGTTGAGCGGTTAATTGCTAATAAATTTTCTTCAATAAATAGACTTAGTTTTAATAACTCTTCTAATGCTAAATCATAATCAATGGTATCCGATAAGTTGCTATCTATAAATTCATTAAGCATTATTAAATCATTATTATTTGCTATTGAATGAGCCATTATTATCCCCTCTTTTTTAAAGCGAAAACTACTATAACACAAAAAATAGTTAATAACAAGACCTTTAGTTTATGCCTTAATTTGCTCTACTTGACGAAATGATGATATTGCTATATAATAGCAGACAATAAAAAAGGGGGATTACTATGAATTTTTATAAAGCTCTAAAAATAATGGGGTTATTTAGTGATTACACGGAAGATATTTTACGAAAGAAATATTATGCTTTAGCAAGGCAATATCATCCTGATGCATTAATTAATAAAACGGAAGCCGAAAAAAAGGAAGCAAGCGAAAAATTAAAGGAAATAAATTTGGCATATGAGGTTTTAAGCAAAGCTTTAAAAGAGGGAAAAACAAATAGTAATAATTCATCCAGCACCAATGGTGCTTATAGCAATGCTAATGATGTTGAATTATTAATGTACATGAAAAAAATAATAAGTATTGTGGGGGAATACTTAATACCAAGTGAAGCAGCGATTTTCAATGATTTTCCTGGTTTAGAATCAGTTATTGATGTATATAATGATACAGTTAAGTTCTATCTTGGCCAAATTAACACCGCGACTAGTATTGATGAAATAGATGTTATATTTCTAGAATTTAAAAATAAAATAGCAAGTTGGTATGAACAGTTTAAAAATTCTTTCCTTACCAATCATCCAATGGGGGAAAATACGAATTTTGAAATTAGTGCTGATGAGCCATTTGGAAAATTTTATACAAAGTTAAAAAGTAGATATCATGCATATTGCAATTATACAATAAGAAGACGATGCATTGAAAAATTAAAAAGTTTATAACAAAGGGGTTAGAAATGAATCATGGTGATGCCTTAAAAATATTAGGACTAAATAATAATTATACTGAGGGTGAATTACGAAAGAGATATTATGCTTTAGCTAAAAAATATCATCCAGATGCTTTAATTAATAAAACAGAAGTAGAAAAAAGGGAAGCAACCGAAAAATTAAAGAAAATAAATTTGGCATATGAAATTTTAAGTAATGCTTTAAAAGAAGGAAAGAAAGATAACAATTTTTATAATGCTAGTACTGACGATGAAGAATTAAAAGCTTATAAAATCGTAGTAAAGGAAAAAATCATTTTTGAAAGAATTTTCTTCTTTAGCAAAAGTGTTTGTTGGAGAGATTGTTAATTTTCCTACCAAAGTGGATGATGCTAATACTAAGGCAGAAGTAAAAAATATACTTGATGAATTTTTTGCTTTAATTAGGTTATGGTACAAAACTTTTAAAAATTATTATTTTGATAAATATTTTATAGGAACAGATGGCTCTTTTAAAATTAATGCTAATATGGGAATTAATGAATTTTATGAAAGTTTAAAAAGACTTAGAGGGAATAATACCTTTTTAGCTGATATTAACAGAGTAGTTGAGTCATATAAACATAATCCTTATTATGATGTTATAAAAGATGATATTGAAAAATTAAAAGATACAACACTTAAGGAAAGTATAAAGGCTAATTGTAGATATCCCAATAGAGAAAGCATGGATTCTTTTTATCTTCGTCAGTTTAAAAAAGCAGTAGATGCTAGGTTTAAAATCGCGGCAATTAATTACCCACTTTATAAAGGATTAATGGCAAAAGCCCAAGCTCTTGATTACAATGGTATTCAATTAAGACAACTTCAAGAAGTTCTTTTAAAGCCTTTATTTCCAATTTATTATCAAGAATTATTTGAAGATATTAATCATAAATGGGAAGCTAAAAATTATAATTTAGAAATAAGTACATTATCAAATAATTTAACCGAAAGATACCATGCTGCGATGGCAAGTGCCGATAATGAAAAATTTAAAAAGCAAATAAGTATGATTTTTAGTTTAATTAAGGATAAAGTGAAAATGTTTTTGACTGGTAGTGGATACGGTACCAGCTATGAAAGCCTGCGGTTATTAGATAAAATAGATTTTACTGATTATGATTTAGCGGCTAAAATTTTAGATGTAGTCACAAATAATTTAATAACTGACCAATACATGGATATTTATATATATGAAGGAAAGCCCGTAAAATATATTATTGCTGGGGAAGAAGAATACGAAATATGGTTAGGAGAAATTGTTTCTGATGAGATTGTAAGAGAAGAAAAACTTCCGGTAAAGATACCTTTATATAAGTTTATGTACCTTGCTCAAGAATTTTTTGCTATTAGTAACTTGAATAATGACGATTTTGTTTGTCTTTACCGTTTCGGTTCAACTGTTCTAGGTTTATGTAACGGGCGCCTAGAATTTTGTGGGATAGATATGTTAGATAAGTGTGTACCGCAAGATAAAAAGAATTTGGGCATTTACCAAAATAAAGGTTATGTTAGAAGCTTACTTATTAATCAATATTATAGAGATATTCAAAAATATAGAGAAAATAAGGAATCTTTAGGACAAAATAAGAAAAGTCGGTAGTGAATTTTCTTGACATCAATCCTTAATTAATATTATAATAAGAACGCTTAGGAAGAAGAGGTGTTATAAAAATGAAAAGAACATATCAACCAAATAATCTTAAAAAAGCTAAAAAACACGGTTTCTTTGCTCGTAAAGGAACAAAGATTATTAATAATCGTCGTAGAAAAGGACGTAAGGAATTAACTAAATAATTTCTTACGCGTTTTTTTAATATGAAAAAAAGAGATGTCGTTAAATCTAATGAGTTATTTAATAATATAATTGCTAAGGGAAAAAGATGGAGCAATAAGTATTTTATTATTTGTTATCAGGAAAAAGAGGAAGAAAAAAATAACTATGGAATTGCTGTCGGGAAAAAGATTGGTAATGCAGTGGTAAGAAATAAATTAAAAAGACAAATGCGAAAAATTATTGATAACAACGTCTTTTTATTTCCAAATAATCATAATTATATTATAATATGTAAAAAGGGTGTTTTAGATATTAGTTTTAATATGATGGAGTTAGAATTAAAGAAGTTATTAAATAATAAAGGAGAATAACATGAAAAAAAGATGGATGGTTGTAACTTTAGTTTTAGTCGTTTTCTTAACAAGTGGCTGTGGGGCTAGTGATTACATTAAAGATAGTGATAATAAGATTGTTCAATATAAAGAAACAGGACAAAATTTACCAAATAATATTTTATGTAAACCGGAAAGTGATTCCGAATTATATAAAGTTTATGAAGAATATAATAAAGAATTAAAAATCAAATTAGAAGATTTACCAACTTGTAGTAATTTTAAACTTAATTCTAATAAAGCTTCGGGTATTTGGGAATTATTATTTGTAAAACCACTTGCTTATTTAATCTTAAAGCTAGGCGATTTAATAGGTAATATGGGTATTTCCCTTATCATTATTGGTTTACTTATTCGTTTAATATTATTACCTTTTTCTTTTAAAACGATGAAGCAAAGCAAAAATATGCAAAAGGTGCAACAAGATATGCAAAAATTGGAACTTAAATATCGGGGCCGTGATGACCGAGATTCGATGATGATGAAAAGTCAAGAGATGATGGCGATATATAAAAAGTATGATGTGAAACCAATGAGTGGTTGTTTAGTATCCTTTTTACAGTTGCCAATCTTCTTTGCCTTCTTGTCGGCGATTAATCGGGTACCTGCCATCTTTGAAGATTCTTTATTAGGTTTTAATTTAGGAATGACCCCTTATGTGGGATTATCGCAAGGAAAATATATTTACTTATTACTTATTATCTTAATTGCTTTATCAACATATTTTTCCTTTAAGTATTCAATGAGTCAAACAAATGCCGTTAATCAAACTAAAGAGATGCAAAGTCAAATGCGCATGATGACAAATATTATGGTTATTTTGATTGTGGTGACATCATTCTCTTTATCAACCGCATTAGCGTTTTACTGGATAACAACTTATGCCTTCATCGCCGTTCAAACTTATATATTTAAAAGGTTATCGGGAGAAAAAAGAAAAGATAAAGATAAAAATAATAAAAAAGATAAAATCAAAGATAAATTAGAAGTTAAAAGAGGTCTTAAGTATGGAAATAATAACTAAAGAAGGAAAATTATTAGAGGATATTTTAGAAAGTATATGTAATGAATTAAATATTACAAAAGATGATTTCTATTATAATTATACGGAAAAAAAGAATGGGTTATTTGGCAAAAATAACATTGTTGTTAATGCGTATTTAAAGCAAGACTTATTACAATATGCTAAAGAATATTTAGAAGAATTATTAGGCAATATGAATTTGACTGTTAATTTTGAAACTAAATTAAGAGATAATGTGCTCTGGATAAAAATATATTCAGATAATAATCCTGTGATAATAGGTAGAGAAGGTAATACTTTAAGAGCCTTAGAAACAATTTTAAAACAAAAACTTAATACTGATTTTAATATTCGCGTTCATGTCATGTTAGATGTCGAAGATTATCGGGAGAAACAACAAAGAAGGTTAGAAAGATTAGCTAAGAATGTAGCTAAGGATGTAGCAAGAACAAAAGTAGAAGCCCATTTAGATAATATGAATGCTTATGACCGAAGAATTGTGCATAATGTATTAACTAATTTTAAAGGTGTTACAACAGAAAGTACGGGCGAAGAACCTAATAGACATGTTGTAATTAAACCAGAATAAACTATAGAAAAGAGCCTTTGGGCTTTTTTTAATGCAAAAAGTTTATTTTTGTGCTATTATATACCCGGTAAGTGGGGATAATATTATGGAAGATACTATATGTGCAATTTCAACCGCATCAGGTATGGGAGCAATTTCCATTATTAGAGTGTCTGGTAAAGAGGCCATTGAAATTGTGAGTAAAATATTTAAAGGACCCGATTTAAAAAAAGTGAAGAGTCATACTATTCATTATGGTTTTATATGTGATAAAGAAGAAACAATTGATGAAGTATTAGTAAATATAATGTTAGCTCCTAAAACATATACAAAAGAAGATATTGTGGAAATTAATTCGCATGGGGGAGTGAATACAACCAATAAAATTCTTGAGTTATTGTTGGAAGCTGGGTGTCGTTTAGCAGAACCAGGTGAATTTACCAAAAGAGCCTTTTTAAATGGGAGAATTGATTTAACCCAAGCCGAATCCGTGAATGATTTAATTAATGCTTCATCCGATAAACAACGAAGTTTAGCTTTAAATAATTTAAAAGGTACGCTTAACCAAAAAATTAGAAATATTAGGAAAGAAATCGTGGATATTATTGCAAATATTGAAGTTAATATTGATTATCCAGAATATGAAGATATTGAAGTAGTTACGAAAGACCTTTTAATGCCCAAAATTAAGCAATTATTAGAAAAGTTAAAAGCAATGTTAGGTGCAGCTAAAGATAGTAGAATGATTAAAGAAGGAATTAATATTGCTATTGTAGGTAAACCAAATGTCGGAAAAAGTAGTATATTAAATCGCTTGCTTGATGAAGAAAAAGCTATTGTAACCAACATTGCGGGGACAACAAGAGATATTGTGGAAGGTTCTATTAGTTTACAAGGATTTCTAATTAACTTTATTGATACGGCAGGAATTCGAAAAACGACGGATAGAGTAGAGAAAATAGGCGTTCAAAAAAGTAAGAGAGTTTTAAAAGAAGCTGATTTAGTTATTCTAGTTTTAAATGGTCATGAGAAAATAAGTGGGGAAGATGAAAACTTAATTAAAAGCATTAACAAAAAGAAAAGAATTATATTTATTAATAAGTCAGATTTAAAGATGAATATTAAATTAGAAAGTGAATATATCGTTGGTAATACCAAAGATGATAAGGGATTAGATAGTTTAAAAGAAGCAATTATAAAAAAATTAAACTTAGAACATATTAATAAAGATATGACCTATTTATCTAATGTTCGACAAATTGATTTATTAAAAAAGGCCCTTAAAAGTTTAGAAGAAGCTTTGAATAATCTAGAAACCATGCCTGTTGATATGGCATTGATTGATATTAAAAATGCCTGGAATTTATTAGGAGAGATTACGGGAGAAGTATATCAAGATGAATTAATTGATACTTTATTTAGTAATTTCTGTTTAGGAAAGTAGTGATATTATGTATGATGTTATTGTTGTTGGGGGAGGGCATGCTGGTTGTGAAGCTAGTTATGCTTGTGCTAAAATGGGAATGAAAACCCTTCTTTTAACAATGAATAAAAATAATATTGCCGATATGCCATGTAATCCTTCCATTGGGGGTACAGCTAAAGGAGTTATCGTAAGAGAAATAGATGCTTTAGGCGGTTTAATGGGCATTGTGGCTGATAAAAGTCACTTTCAAATTAAAATGCTTAATAATAGTAAAGGACCCGCGGTTAGAAGTTTAAGATGCCAAGCTGATAAAAGAGTATATCCTAAAGTTATGCTTTCTTATTTAGAAAGTAATTCTAATTTAGAAATAAAAGAGGCCTTGGTGGAAGATTTAATTGTGGATGATTCTAAAGTAGAAGGGGTAGTCCTAGATAATAAAGAAAAGATATATAGTAAAGAAGTTATTCTTACCACAGGGACTTATTTAAAGGCTAATGTTTTAAGAGGAAGTGAAAGCATCCCATCAGGACCACATGGCGAAGGAAGAAGTAACTTACTTAGTGATAATTTAAAAAAATATGGTTTAAATATTCTAAGACTTAAAACGGGAACACCACCCAGAATAAAAAAAGAATCGATTAATTTTAGTGTTTTAAAAGAAGAATTGGGCGATGATACATATCTTACTTTTAGTCATGATATTAAACCTCAATATGAGATAAATAAACAACAAAAATGTTATTTATTATATACTAATGATTTAACACATGAAATAATTCGGAAACATTTAAAAGAATCATCTATGTATGGAGGATATGTGACAGGTGTCGGTCCTAGATATTGTCCTTCCATTGAAGATAAAGTTGTCCGTTTTAGTGATAAACCAAGACATCAATTATTCTTAGAACCCGAGAGTATTTATTATGATGAATGGTACTTACAAGGATTTTCTACTAGTATGCCTATTAATGTTCAAGAAGAGATGGTGCATTCTTTAGTAGGATTAGAAAATGCGGTGATATCTAAATATGCTTATGCCATTGAGTATGATGCCATTGATGCTTTGCAAATAAAACCAACTTTAGAAAATAAAGTATTAGAAAATTTATTTACCGCGGGGCAAATTAATGGAACAAGTGGATATGAAGAAGCTGCTAGTCAAGGATTAATCGCTGGGATTAATGCATCTTTAAAAATACAAGGTAAAAATAGTTTAATATTAAAAAGAAATGAAGCTTATATTGGTGTTTTAATCGATGATTTAGTAACTAAGGGAGTAAAAGATCCGTATCGGATGCTTACAAGTAGGGCGGAATTTAGATTGTTACTTCGTCATGATAATGCTGATTTAAGATTAAGAGAGTATGGTTATCAAATAGGTTTAATAAGTGATGAACAACATGAAAGATTATTGCAAAAAAAAGAAAATATAAAGAAGTTACAACAAGAGTTAAAAGATGAAAAGTTAGTTATCAATGAAGAAGTTAAAAAGATTTTTAATAAATATGATATTCTTATCCCTAAAAAGACTATCAGTTATGAAGAATTATTAAAAAGACCAGAGATTAATTTTGCTTTTCTAAAGAATTTTAAAGAATTTTCTTATGATGCTGATGTTTTAGAACAAGTAGAAATATTGCTTAAATATAAAGGATATATTGATAAAGCTTATAAAGAAGCTGAAAAATTAGAAAAGATTGAAGAGAAAGAAATTCCCGAGGATATAGATTATCAAAAGGTTAGAAACTTAGCTAGTGAAGCAAGACAAAAACTAAGTGAAATAAGACCAAGAACTATTGCTCAAGCTTCAAGAATAAGTGGCGTAAATCCGGTGGATATTTCCATTTTAGCGGTTTATTTAAAGAAGGAATATAATAAAAATGAATAAAGAGGAATTTTTAACTAGTTTAAAAGAATTAAATATTGCTTTTAATGATGAGATGATTGAAAAATTAGAAAAGTATCGCCAAGAATTAAAAGATTATAATGAGCATACGAATTTAACCGCGATTAAAGATGATGAAGG
The DNA here is from genome assembly GCA_947626125.1 of uncultured Bacilli bacterium. Classification (GTDB taxonomy): domain Bacteria; phylum Bacillota_I; class Bacilli_A; order RF39; family UBA660; genus SIG200. The sequence continues at coordinate 11,063 of CANQRA010000001.1, read as the reverse complement.
GATTTATTTAAAACATTTTTATGATTCTTTAACTATTGTAAAAGCCATCGATTTAAATAATGTTCATAATTTACTAGATATAGGTACTGGTGCTGGATTTCCGGGAATGGTTATTAAAATCTTTTTTCCCCATCTTGATGTTTATTTATTAGACTCTAATAATAAAAAGACAACCTTTTTAAAATATTTAGCCGAAATTCTTGATGTTAAAGTAAATATTATAAATAAAAGAGTAGAAGAATATGCTAAAGATAATTTAAATACCTTTGATGTTGTTACTTCCAGAGCAGTAGCTAATTTAAGAGTCCTTTCGGAGTTGGCTTTACCATTAGTAAAAGAAGAAGGATACTTTATTGCTCTTAAAGGAAATGTTGAAGAAGAATTAAAAGAGGCATCAGATACTATTGCTATTTTAGGGGGAATAATTCATAAGCAAGAGACATTTTATTTATATCAAAATGAAGGGTTAAGAAATATTTTAGTTATTCAAAAAAAGAAAAAAACATTAATGGAAAATTTGCGACCTTATGATAAAATTGTTAAAAAGCCATTGAAAAAATAACAAGATATTTCTTATCTATAATAATTATTTATGGGGGTTAAATTGATTAATTAAGTGTGCGGGATAGATTACATATAATTTAAAAGCCGCAACTTCTAAGGTAAAGGGTTTAAAAGTCTCTAATATCTTTTCTTTTATAGCAAGTATTTTATTATAATCTTTATCTATATGAATGGTTATATGAAAATTAAAATTTTCTGGATTATAATTTTTGCTAGGTAGAACTTGATATATTTGGCTTTGCAATAATTTTAGTTGTTCACTTTTTTCAACATCGAAGTATAAGACATAACTGTTTTCTTTGCCATTCATTATCCCAAGACTATTAATTTGTATTTTTAATTTAGGAAATTCAATTTGGGATAAGGCATTATTTACTCGTTCTTCATCTTCGATATTCCAAGCTGATAAAGTAACATGATACGGAAGAGTGTCAGCTTCTAGTCGGTTATCAACATTTTTTCCAAATGGAACTTTGCATAAATTTTCTTGGCAATTTTTAGTATAAGAATTTATTTTTTTGGTACTTTCAGTATTAAAGGTTAAAACAAATGTTATTCTCTCTTGCATATTTTAATTTATCCTTTCGTTTATTATTTACAAATAATTCATCTAATAAATATTTTAAATTATCAATCTATTTAGTGTCAAATAATTATAAAAGATTTGGAATATATATTATCTATTTGTTATAATAAAAATGTAAGTGATTTTTATATTTTGGAGGTTTAGATGGATAAAGCAAAAAGAATTAGTACTATGTTAGCGCAAAGATTAACTTGGTATGCTGAGGCAAATTGTGATATTACACAAATAAAAGATCCGAATATAGTGCGGAAGTTTGAAGAATTACAACGAAAAAATGAATTTATAATTTTTTCTTTTTTAAGCAAAGTCTTTCTTGAAGATACCGTAAAAGAAGGAATGATAAGTAAAGGCAATGATGGTACTTATACCTCATTGTTTAATTTTACAAAAGATAAAGATATTGCTTTTGGGTTTCATAGTTTCGCAACATCAACATTAATAATTGGAGCTGATATATGCACTAAAAATGGTGATAGTTGGAATGATATTTTTGCTGTTGAGACGAAGCCAATGGATCCAAATGTACCAATGTTAAGGTATGTTAAAAATCCCCCAATAAGCGATGATATGCCTTTAATGGATTGTTATGTTAGATTTTTAATTCCCTATAAAGACGGATATTTATATTTTTCCAATGAGAACGATTTAAATACTGTTATAGCAACATATATTGAAAACAAAGATTTAAAAGCTAGTTTAATGGAAGTAAAATTTTATATTAGAGATAATGGTATAGAAGGAAAAGCTGTTGATTTAAATGATATGACAGTTGGGGAATTATTTAATTTATTGTTATCTAAAAATTATGAAGTTCTATATGATAAAGTAAATAATCGTGGTTTAAAATAAAACATTGAGGTATTTATAATTGATAGTTATAAATATCTTTTTTTGTTATTTTAATTGCTTACTATATTAATTTTAGAAATTGCCTCAAAGTTTTGAAAAAGCCTTGAAAAAAATACATAAATAAGATAGAATTAAAAATAGAGGTAAAGGGGTCTGATTTGTGTGAACACAGCAGATAAAAATGCAAATATGCAAGTTTTAAATGTGCCAATTGAGGATATCATTCCTAATCGTTTTCAACCACGTTTATCCTTTGATGAAGCTGGTTTAAAGGAACTTGCCGCATCAATTAAAGAACACGGGATTATTCAACCCCTTGTTTTAAGACGCTTGCAAGATAAATATGAAATTATCGCCGGGGAAAGAAGATATAAAGCTGCGAAAATGGCAGGACTTACGAGTGTCCCAGCAATTATATCGAATATGGATGACCAAAAAAGTGCCGAAGTAGCTATCGTAGAAAATGTTCAAAGAAGAGATTTAACATCGATTGAAGAAGCAAAATCTTATAAAGCTTTACTAGATAAAGGCTATTTAACCCAAGAAGAATTAGCCAAAAAAATGGGTTTAAGTCAATCGGCTATTTCTAATAAGTTGCGTTTATTATCTTTATCGCCAAATGTGCAAGAAGCTTTAATGAATGGAAAAATTTCCGAAAGACATGCAAGAAGTTTATTAGCCCTAGATGATTTAGAAGCCCAAGATGCTTGGCTTAATATAGTACTTAATGAAAGATTAACTGTTAAAGAGTTAGATAAAAGATTAAAAAATGCTAAATTTAGTAAAGAGGAAGAAGATGTGCCTATTATTAGGGAAAATCCTAATTTTGAAAAAATAAGAGCTACTGCGCAAGATATAACAACGGTAACACCTGAAGTAGTAGTTCCAGAAGAAAAGAAAGATGTTAAAATTCCAAATACTTTCTTTAATTTCCTAGAAAAAGAAGAAGCAAATATGAATCCTTTTGAAACTGAAGCCTTTGAAGAAGCTCCATCAGAAAATATAATGGATTTAGTAAAAGATGATACTCCCGAAATTGAGTTATTAGATTTCATGCCTAAGGTAGAGACTAAAGATATGAGTAAAGCTCATGAATTAGTTGAAGAGTTAAATAAATCATTAAAAGAAAGTGGTTATGTTGCTAGTATAACCAGTGATGATTCAGGTAATGAAATAAAATACACTATTTTAATCCAAAAAAATTAAGTTTTAACGACTTAATTTTTATTTACAATTTTTTCACTGCCTTTAAGATAATAATATAAGAAAGCTCTTTTGCTATCATTGGTGTATTCACCAGTCACGGCATCTAAAATAACTCCCACGACATTTTCTGGGGTCTTATACCAATTGTCTTTAGCATCTTTTTGAATTTCCTCCATGGTGTCCGCAAAAATATTTTTAGGAATAACACTGTAACCACTGGCAAACTCGCGGTTATCATCATAACCAATCCATATCAGCATTAAATCATCTTTGTTATAGCCAACCGTCCAAAAGTCAGTATTTGTAGAACCCGTTTTAATTGCGTATTTCCTGCTTAATTTGCTAGCAATAATTGAAGCTGTGGCTGTAGTATAGTCTTTAAACTTGGAATTAGTTGTACTGGTTAATAATTCATTTAAAATATATACATAATTAGGATTTAAAACTAAGCTTTTTTGATTTTCTTTATTATAAATGACATTGCCATTGCTATCTTCAATTTTTCTAATTAAATACAAATCTTTTTTATAACCTCCATCAGCTAAAGTAGCATATCCTGTGGCAAAATCTAAAATATTTATTTCTCCTGTTCCTAAAGCTAGCGAAATATTTGGTTCTAATTTTTCTTTAATACCAACCCTTTTTGCAGTTTCCACTAAGGTTTCGGGTCCTAAAAACAAATTGGTTTTAACGGCATATATGTTGTCCGAGAAAGCTATCGCTGCCGCCATAGTTATAGGTTTATTGGCATATTTATTATTAAAATTATTGGGTGAATAAGTATCTTTATTATTTATATTAAAATTTGTATATTCACTCGTAAAAGTCGATGAGGATACTAAATTATTTTCTAATGCAGCATAATATAAGAAAGGTTTCATGGTAGAGCCTACTTGTCTTTTAGAGGAAGTAGCACGGTTATATTCACTTAAACCATAATCGAGGCCTCCCGTTAAAGCTTCAATTTTTCCGGTTTCCGGGTCAACAATAACGCTAGATACTTGGATATCCTCGCAATTTTCTTTATTTAGGTTATTTAAAATATTTTTTTCTAAGGAGGCTTGTTTTTCCATATCTAAATTAGTATATACTTTAAGTCCTCCTGTTTGTAAGATATCTTTATCAATCCCTAAACTTTCGAGTTCTTTATAGACAGCATCTTGATAATACATTAACATTTGGAGATTATTTTCTCGACTTTTGCCATAAATATTTAAATTAGTAAAATCTAAATTATTATATTCTTCTTCACTGATAAAATTATTAGTATACATTGATTTAGCGACAACTTTAGCCCGGTTAATACTACTTTCTTTATTCGAAAGCGGATTCATTTTATTAGGACTTTTGGGAATACCCGCGAGTATAATAGCTTCTTCTAAACTTAAATCATTAGTGTCTTTATTAAAATAGAAAGAGGCTGCGTTACTAATTCCATAGTTCCCATTGCCATAATTTATTGTGTTTAAATAGGCCTCCAATATTTCATCTTTATCATATTGAATTTCCACGATTATGGTTAAAAAAGCTTCTTCAATTTTCCTTTTCCAAGTTTGGTCGAAATCTAAATATAAATTTTTGACTAACTGTTGGGTAATGGTAGATGCCCCTTGCACAATTTCTCCTGAGGTGATATTTTCATAAATAGCTTTGATAATGCGTCCCACATCAAATCCGTTATGGGTATAAAAATTTTTATCTTCAATAGAAATAACGGCATTAATTAAATCTTCATCGATGGCTTTAATATTGGCCCAAGAAGAGGTACTACTACCAAGATAAACTAAATTATCTTTATTATCATATAAATAATATGTGCCATTATTAGTAATATTTAATTTAGGTGTTATTAGAGCATAAATATTAATACCTATATATAAAAAAATAAAAGATGTAAAAAGAAAAATACCTAGTTTTATAAGGAATTTAATAAATTTCATAAGTTCACCTAATTGTTATTATGTAAAAAAATTGAAAAATTATGTTGAATTTATATATATGTTATGTTATAGTTTTTAAGAAAAAGAAAGAATAGGGTGATTTTATTAAAAAGATTCGTTGGCAATTATATAATAATAATGAACTTATAATTAATAATGAGAATGCTAAATGTGAGTATCAAGATAATGTTATTAAATATGAGGAAGATGATGGATTAAATACTATTGATTTAAATAAAAAAAGTTATATAAGAGAAAATAAAGAATATAGAATGGAAATCGATTTTGCAAATAATACATTTAATTTCTTGTTAAAAGAGAAGAAAAGGGAATTAAGTAATAAGTTATTAAGCAGTGAATTAACCATAAAAGATGATATTATTACTTTAAAATATGCCCTTGATAACGAAGAAAAAAAGATTGTAATACAAATGTTATAGTATATTTAAATAAATATGCATATAATGAGAAAGAAAAAGGAGAATATGTATGAATTTAAAAGATATATCAAAAGAAGAGTTAGAAACAATGGGTTATGATGAAATAGCTTATTTAGTTTTAGAAAATAATAAAAAGAAAATGAAGATATATGATTTATTTAAAAAAGTTTGTGAAGTCTTAGAATTACCTGAAAGTATGGTTGAAGAAAGAATCGCGGATTTTTTTGAATTATTATCTACTAATAAGAAATTTGTTTTGTTACCTAATGGTTTTTGGGATTTAGCCGTTAATCATGTTCAAGATATAGTTATTGAAGATGATGAAGATTTAAGTGGCGAAGAAATTGAAGAGGATGATTTAAATCTTGACGATGCACTTGATAATGAAGATGAAGAAGAAGATTTATTCTATGATACGGATATAGATGATGACCCTGATGATGACGATGAATTAAAAGATTTAATTATTATGGATGATGAGGATAATTTATCCGAATAGGTTTCTATAATAATTTAATTAAATATTTAAACATATATTATTAAAGGTGGGACTATTAGTTTCACTTTTTTAAACGGAAGAGGTCAAAATGAAAAAGTTATTACAAAATATTGGGGTAAAAGTATCTTTAGTTACTATTTTAATTAATTTTCTTTTATTTTTATTAAAATTAATTATTGGTTTTATTTCGCATTCTCATGCGATTATTTCTGATGCTTTTCATTCTTTATCAGATGTTATTACCACCATCGCGGTTATTTTTGGCTTGGTGTTAGCCAGTAAAGAAGCTGATGATAGTCATCCTTATGGACATGAGAAAATTGAATCTTTAGTAGCCATCATTTTATCCATGGTTTTATTAATATCTGGTTTATCCATTGGGTATTTAGGCTTAAAAGATATTTTTATGAATAAAGCTATTGTTGTACCGGGTTTTAGTGCTTTAATCGCGGCATTAATTTCAGTTGCCGTTAAAGAAGGAATGTTTCACTATACTATGCATGTAGCCAAAAAAATCAATTCTAGTTCGATGAAAGCTGATGCGTGGCACCATCGCAGTGATGCCATATCATCAATAGGTAGTTTTATTGGTGTTTTGCTTGCTAGAATAGGGTTTCCAATCTTTGATCCGATTTGTAGTATCTTAATTTGTATTTTAATTATTAAATGTGCTTTAGAAATATTTGGAAATGCTACAAAAGAAGTGGTGGATGCTTCTTGTGATGAGGATTTAAATAATCAAATTATTGATACTATTTATAAGACAGAAAAAGATATCAAAATTAATGATTTTAAATCAAGAATGTTCGGAAATAAATGCTATATAGATGTTGAAATAGCCGTTGATGGTAACTTGTCATTAAATAAAGCCAATGATATAGTGATGAAAATTCATAATAAAGTAGAAAGTAATTTTAATATGGTTAAACATTGTAATATTCATATAGTTCCTAATAGTCATTAATTTACAACTCAATTTTTCCATGATATAATTTGAAAAAGAAAGACGTGATAATATGTTTGAAAGATTAGAAAACATTGTTAGTAAATATCAAGAATTGCAAAAAGAATTAGCTAGTCCGGAAGTATTAAATGATTACAATAGATTAAAAAAACTATCGAAGGAAGCTAGTGACTTAGAAGAGACTGTAAAAAAGTATGATGAATATAAAGAAACGGTTAAAGGAATTGAAGAAGCTAAAGAATTATTGAATGATGAAACGTTAAAAGATATGGCACAAAGTGAAATAGAAGACTTAACGCAAAAAGAAGAAATAATTAAGAAAGAATTAGAAATCTTATTAGTACCTAAGGATGAGAATGATGGTAAAAACGTTATTATGGAAATAAGAGGGGCTGCTGGTGGTGATGAAGCTAACATCTTTGCCGGGGATTTATTTAGAATGTATTCACATTATGCCGAAGCTAATGGCTGGAAAATTGAAGTATTAAATGCCTTAGAAGGTACTAGTGGGGGATACAGTCAAATTGAATATATGGTAAAGGGCGATAACGTTTACTCTAAGTTAAAATATGAGAGTGGTTCTCATCGGGTTCAAAGAGTACCGGTTACAGAAACTCAAGGAAGAGTTCATACTTCTACGGCAACAGTGTTAGTTATGCCCGAAGTAGAAGATGTTGATATTGAAGTTAAAGAAAGCGATTTAAAAATAGATGTTTATCATTCTAGTGGAGCAGGTGGTCAATCAGTTAATACCTCAAACTCTGCAGTTAGAATTACGCATATTCCAACTGGTGTTGTTGTTGCGTGTCAAACCGAAAGAAGTCAATTAAAGAATAAAGAAAACGCGATGAAATTATTAAAAATAAAATTGCATGATGAAATGAAGCAAAAACAAGAAAGTGAAGTAGGTGCCGAAAGAAAGAGCAAGATTGGAACTGGAGACCGTTCAGAAAAAATTAGAACATATAATTATCCTCAAAATAGAGTAACGGACCATCGCATTAATTTTTCTATTATGGAATTAGACCGGGTAATGGATGGTAATTTATCACCAATTATCGAAGCATTAATTACAGAAGATATGCGCCTTAAATTAGCAGGAGAAGAATTTAAAGCTTAATGAGTGATGAAGAATTAATTTATAAGTATGTCGCAAAAGATAAACAAGAAGAAGCGCTAAATAAATTATCTTTAGGTTATCCTGTACAATACATTATTGGTAATGTTGATTTTTATAATACCATTATTAAAGTTAATGAAGATGTTTTAATTCCCAGATTTGAAACCGAATATTTAGTTTCAAAAACTTTAAATTATATTAAAAAATTAAACTTACAAGAGGTAAATGTTTTAGAAGTAGGGACGGGAAGTGGCTGTATAAGCATTGCTTTAAAAAGGAATTTGAATTGCGATATTACAGCCCTTGATATAAGCAAGAAAGCAATAAATGTGGCATCTTCTAACGCCAAAGAAAATAATGTGGAAATTAATTTTTTAGTAAAAGATATTCATAAATTTAAAACCAATGATTTATATGACGTTATAATTAGTAATCCCCCCTATGTACCATTTAATAGTTCATATGATGAGAAGATAAAATATGAACCTCAAGATGCTATATTTGCTAAAGAAGATGGTATTTACTTTTATCGAATTATTTTAGAGAGTTTACATAATAATCTCAAATCTAATTTTTTAATAGCCTTTGAAATAGGCGATAAAGAAGGTAATAAAATAAAAGAATTAGCTCATAAATATTTACCTTATTCCTATGTTTCTATTGAAAAAGATTACAATAATTATGAAAGATATTTATTTATTGCTAATAAAAATATATTTGACTAACTTAATTGTTAGTTTTTATTTTGTCATAATACTTTTGGGATATGGCTTTCTTTCATCAGTCCGATATAATAAATAATCTACGCTTGTGTTATAAAGATTAGCTATTTTATTTAATATTTCTTCCGTTAACATGGTTTGTCCTGTTTCAAAATAACTATAATTTCTTTGGGTAATACCTAACATCTTGGCTATTTCTGTTTGGGTATATCCTTTATCTTCTCTTATTTCCTTTATTCTATTCATTGTAATCACCATTTATATTTAATCATAGATAAAAATTGTCTATTGACTTTTAGACAAATATTATCTAAAATGGTCTTAGATAATATTTAACTAAGATTTGATGGGAGAATAGAAATGGAAGAACAAAAGAAATATTTTATAATAAGTACGATAATGTTTGTAGTAATAGCAATAGTAATATTACAAGTAGATAAATATCATGACAATAAAGTAAGAAATAGTTATACTTTAGAAACCAATAAACTAAATAACCAATATATCAATGTCAATGACTTTGGGATTTATTTGCAAGATAAAGAAAATAGTTCTAAATATAATAAAAAAGAGGATAATACATATCCAAATGAAGGATATGTATTAAATACCAATTTAACAAAGTGTTATGATTATCATGGAAAAGAAGTAAAAGACCAAGTAAGTCAAACAGATGAAGGAAGAATAAGATTAGAAACGACAGTATCAATATATTGCCAAATGTATTTTGATATAGATAATACCAAGCCAACAGTAAAAAGTATAACACTAAGTGGAACAGATAAAGATAATAAAACAAGAAATGATTATATATATAATTATGAAATAAGTTATACAGTTACATGGGAAGATAGTGATGTTGTATATTATTGTGTTAAAGAGGGAAGTACTACATGTAATGAAAGTGAATGGAAGAAGACAGAAGGTAAAACAAGTATAAATGGAACTATAACAGTAAATACAGAAGGAACAAAAACTATTTATGCATATGTAAGAGATAAAGCTAAGAACATATCACAAGTAGTAACAGGAACAAGTAATGCAAAAATAACAGTAGATAGAACATCACCAACAATAAGTGAATTTACATTAACAGGAAAAGCAGCATCAAATCAAACATTAAGTAATAGTACAAACTATACCCACATAGTAGGAATAGATTATAAACTCGAATGGACAGATAGTGATGTAGCAAGTTATTGTGTAAGTGCAACAAGTAGTTGCAGTAGCTATAATGAAGTAACAGGGAATAGTATAATAGCGAGTATAGATTTACCAAATACTAATGGAGAGAAAACAGTATATGCATGGATAAAAGATAAAGCCGGAAATGTATCAAATGTAATGAGTAAAAATATAACCTTAGATTTAGAGAATCCGACAGTAACCATAGAATCTGCCTCCAGTACAGAAAATAGTATCACAGTAACCATAGGAGGAACTAACGGAGGAACAGCAATAAGTGAGAGGTATTGTAGAGCAACAAATAGTAATTATAACGGAGAGTGGCAGGAAGCAATTGGAACAAGTTGTACAATATCTAACTTACCAGAGGGAACAGAATATACAATACAAGCCTATACAAAAAGTATTTCAGGGAGAATATCTACAACAACTACATACTCAAGTTCAGTTACAACCAAATCATCCAATCCGGGAGAATATGTTAAATCAAAAAAACCAGCAGGGTTAAGTGAAGAAGTTCTAGGAGGATTATATAGATTTTACGGAGCATGTGATGCCAAGGATGGTGGATGTACAGATAAGGTCGATAATTTTGTATGTTTTGGAACAGAGAATCCTAAAGCTGATTGTGCTAGAAATCTTGATAGTGAATACATGTATAGAATAATAGGAATAGATCCGGAGACTGGGGATTTAAAATTAATCAAAAATATACCAATTTCAGAAAATGGTGAGTTCTCTTTCAAATGGAATAACGACTGGAGTTTGTCTACCTATTGGTCTTATTCCTCTCTTTTTAAGAGATTGAACGGTAAGAATTTGGGCGATTCTCCTGGTGCGGGTGGGACGACTAATTTATTCATCGATAGTACGACTTCTAGCGTACAATATATAAATAGTACAGGTGATGATACGTGGTATAAGATGATAAAAGAAGTTAAGTGGGATTGGTCTATTTTGAGTATAGAGAATCGGGATTATTGGACTG